>JAVBTW010000011.1:0-9164 GCA_031555975.1 Eubacteriales bacterium | reverse complement strand
TTATAACATGAATGCACCCAAAACGGAAGGGGGGTCTTGGATTCGATTGACAAAGTCCACCGCGCAAAGTACACTCAAACGGGAAAAATCGGCGCAAGGGGGGGTTGTTAATGCGGTTTTGGGTGCGAGCGGCGCTGTTGTTGGGCCTCGTTTTTGTGTTTTGCGCGCCTGCGCTCGCGAGCGATGGCGGGTTGATTTACTATGTCTATGCCCCTGCGTGCGGCAGTTGCGCCAAGATGAAGGCCGTGCTGACCGAATTGAACGCCCCTGGCATCACGATCGAGGAGATTGACATCTTCGGCCAGCCGGATCGGGCGAACGCGCTGTTTGATCGTTATGGCGTGCCGGAACAGGACCGGCTTGCGCCTGCGCTGTTCATCGGCGACAACGTCATTCTTGACCCGGCGGAGGCCGCTCAGACGTTGCAAGCCAAAATTGACGCGGGCGCGGCGAAAAAGACGCTGACGGACATGGGCCAGAAACCGGGAGGCTTGCCCGCGCTGAGCATACTGGGCACGGCGGCCGCGGGGTTCGTCGCAGGGCTCAATCCGTGTGCGCTGTCAATGCTGCTGTTTTTCCTGGTGCTGTTGCTGCCGCTGGAGCGCGGCGCGGGCGGTGCGGCTGCCGCGTTTCTGACCGCGAAATACTGCGCGTACGTGCTGATCGGCACGGCGTTGGTCAGTCTGTTCCGGGCTTGGAATCCGGTGTGGCTGCCTTTGGCGGCAAAGTGGTTGTTGACGGTGGTGGGCGTGTCGCTGGTAGCGGTCAATTTGCATGACGCCTGGCGCGCGAGCCGCGCGGAGTATGGCGAGATCAAAAACCAACTCCCGCGCGGACTGCGGGCGTTTTTACACCGGTCTATGAAGCGCGCGATGGCGGAGCCGGGACCCAGGCTGGCGCTGGTGGCCATCCTGCTGGGGTTGATAGTGGCGGCGACGGAGTTCATGTGTTCCGGCCAGTTGTATCTTGCCACGCTGACCGCGGGCCTGGAGCGGGGTGAGCAATATGGTGCGATGCTGATGCAGTTGCTGCTTTTCTGTGCGGCGTTTCTGATGCCGTCCGTGATCGTCACGGCGCTGGTGTTAGGCGGCAAGCAGGCCATGTTGCTGAGCGGCTGGATGCTGGAGAAGATGCCCTTGATCAAACTGGTGACCGCGATCGCGATGACGGCGGTGATCATCGCTGCATGGCTGATGTGAGGATGGTGTGGCATGTTCGGACGCAAAAAGAAGCCCCAGCGGGTGCTGAGGATCTGGAACGCGCACGGTTCGGCGCTGTACGAGGGGCCACTGCAGGCATTTGTGCTGCCAGAGACGGTTGTGCTGGATTTGAGCATGGAGTATTTCGGAGATCCGGAACCCTGCCATATTCACAGGAGCGCGGTGCACAGCAGGGTTTGCCTGGAGCTTTGCGAGGCATGCGAAGGGCAAGGGCCGGTCGTGGTTGGCGGGCTGCCGAAGGGAATCAAGGCATGCTTTGCAGCGTATCAGGGCGCGAATGAAATCGAGATTGAGCTGGACAACTGATGATCTATTCACTGACCCGGCAAAGCGAGGGCGTCACCCGGCGTCACGTAACGGCGCCAAACACCTTTCTAAGATCCCGTTCATGTGCGCGATCAGCACCCCATAATTGACCATCGGCACCCGCGCTTCCACCGCCTGCCGAATGCGCGCCTGCATCTGCGATTCGGTCAGCATACACGCGCCGCAATGCACGATGAGCTTGTAGCCCCTCAAATCCTCCGGAAATCCGCCGCCGCTGGCAAACTGGAACTCCAGCTGCTTTCCCGTGTGCGCGGTCAGCCAACCGGGGATCTTCACCGTGCCAATATCCTCGCACTGCCTGTGGTGACTGCATCCCTCGCTGATCAGCACCTTGTCGCCATCGGCCAGGTTTTTCAGCGCGTCCACACCGGCCGTCAGCACGTTCAGTTCGCCCTTAAACCGCGCGAACAGCATCGAAAACGACGTCAGCGGCAGCTCGGCGGGCGTCTGTTTCGAGACAGTGCCAAACACTTGTGAGTCCGTCACGACCAGCGCGGGCGGTTCGCGCAGCAATGTCAGCGTGTGGGCATAGTCCTCGTCCCGGCACACCACAGGTATGCAACCGCCTGACAACAGTTCACGGATCACCTGCTGCTGGGGCAGGATCAGCCGCCCCTTGGGCGCGCCGCTGTCGATGGGCACGACCAGCACACAAACAGCGCCAGCGGGCACCAGGTCGCGCACCAGCGCGCGGGACGGCGCGTCGGGCCGCATGGAGGCGAGCACCTCTTTTAGCTCGCTGATGCCGCTAAGGCGCAGCGCGCTGACAGGGACGAACCGGGCGGCCAGTTCAGCCGCCAATGCCGCCCATGGGCGCAGCGCGGCGTCGCCGAGATCAGACTTGTTGGCCGCGATGACGAGGGGTTTTGTCCTGGCTTTGTCCAGAAAGGCGCGCTCTTTGTCCGACGGCGCGGCGCTGGCGTCACAGACAAACAGCGCGATGTCGCAGGTGGGCAACTCCTTTAGCGCCCGATCGGTACGGAGCTTGCCGAGCGGCGTGAGGTCGTCAAGCCCCGCGGTGTCAATGAGGGTCACCGGTCCCAAGGGCAACAGCTCCATGGCCTTTTGTACCGGGTCGGTGGTGGTGCCCGGCTGATCAGAGACCAGGGAGACGGGCTGGCTGGTGAGGGCGTTGATCAGGCTGGATTTGCCCGCGTTGGCCCGACCAAACAGCGCGATTCGCGTGCGCAGAGACGAAGGGGTGGAATGCATGTGATGACCTCTTTTCTTACCCGTGTGTGTCGCAGGTCGATAGCGCGCCCGCGCTTGCCGGATCGCCCCTGCCAAAATCCGGTTGAAAACCCGCCTTTGTGATCGAATCGACCATCTTTTGCAGGTCGCTGTCCACGCCGGACTTGCCGTCGTAGAGGGCGTAGTCCTCGCGGTACCGGATCGGCGTCAGATTCGGCATGACCACGTTCGCGCCACACTGCAGCGCCAGTTCGCGCCCGCCGGGGACCAGCGCGCCCAGCGCGGTGGTGGCAGGTAGTGTCGCTTTGGGCAGCAGCAGTCGGACCAGCGCGACCATGGCCAGGGTCAAGGCCAGCGAGCCGCGGCGCTCATCGGCGAAGGGCGTGTCCGACTGGGGCAAAAACGGTCCGATGCCCACCATGTCCGGCTGCAGTTCGCGCAAGAACGCCAGATCGTCCGCCAGTGTTGCCCAGGTCTGTCCGGGACTGCCGACCATGAAACCCGCGCCGACGGCATACCCAAGGTCTTTCAAGGTCCACAGGCACGCCTTCCTGGCTTCCAGAGACATGCCCAACGGGTGCAGTTGGCGGTAGTGACGGTCGTTTGCGGTTTCGTGGCGCAGCAGGTAGCGGTCTGCGCCGGCAGCTTTCAGCGAGCGATACAGGGACGGGGAAAGCTCGCCAATGGAGAGCGTCAGCGCGCTATCCGGATATTCGGACTTGATCCGCGCCACGACGTCCAGCATCGGGCCGCCATGATACACTGGGTCTTCGCCGCCCTGCAGCACAAAGGAGCGGAAGCCCATCGCATGGCCTTTGCGCACGCAGTCGAGGATCTCATCCGGCGTCATGCGATACCGGTGTACGCCGCCGTTCGCTGCGCGCAGTCCGCAGTAGAGGCAGTTGCGCGCGCAGTGGTTGGTGAACTCGATCAGACCGCGAAAGAAAACGCGGCGGCCATAATGGGGCATGCGGGCGGCATCGGCGGCACGCAGGAGGGGGAGCGGGCGCGCGCCTTCAAGCCACTCCTGAATGTCAGCCTCCGCTGACCGGATCAATGTTTCCAAATCCCGATTGCCAACATCAAACATACAAATCCCGCTTTCCTGCTTTGATTCTGGCAACATGATCCCGCGTCTTTTCGCGCATGGTCTGGTTTGTGATGTTTGGCACATGCATCGCGACCAGACGCTCGGCTTTTGCCTTGAACGCCTCGCTTCCGTAGTCCATCGCGTACTCCATCAAGGTCATCAGCGCGTTGGGCAGGCAGATATTCTTGATGTTGCCGGTCTTGGCGAGTTGCATGAACCGGTCGCCTGTGCGCCCCTGCCTGTAGCAGGCGGTGCAGAAGCTGGGCACCACGCCCTCGTCCATCAGCCACTCAATGATCTCCGATGCGGTGCGGTCG
Source organism: Eubacteriales bacterium (assembly GCA_031555975.1). GTDB lineage: Bacteria > Bacillota > Clostridia > Christensenellales > Aristaeellaceae > JAJDGF01. The sequence goes on along the minus strand of JAVBTW010000011.1, from coordinate 5,019 downwards.
TCGGCCACCTCGAACTGGGCGGCCTTTTCGTCGCGCTTGCCGTATCCGCCGACCTCCACCGCGGAACCACCCGATACCTGGGAGATGCCGATGCCGATCAGCTTTTTCCGCATCTCCACCGACTCTCTGGTAGAGATGATCATGCCCGTGTACGGCACCGCCAGCCGCAGCACCGCCACCAGTTTGAGGAACTCCTCGTCCGTCGGGACATGCTTGGCGACGGAGGCGTCCGCGCCGTCCGCCTTCTGAATGCGCGGCACGGAGATGGTGTGAAAACCCACGCCATATTCCTTTTCCAGGTGCTCGCCGTGCAGCATCAAGGCGATGACCTCGAACCGGTAGTCTGACAGCCCAAACAACACCCCGGCGCCCACATCGTCGATCCCGGCCTGCATGGCGCGGTCAAAGGCGGTGAGGTGATACAAATAGTCCTTTTTGGGGCCGCCCGCGTGAACGGCCTCGTACGTGGGCCGGTGATAGGTTTCCTGGAACAGGATGTATGTGCCGATGCCCGCATCATGCAGCTTCTGATAATGCTCGATCGTCGTCGCCGCGATGTTCACATTGCAGCGGCGGATCTCGCCGTCCTTGCTGTGCTCGTCATAGATGGTCTTGAGCACGTCGGTGATGTAGTCGATTGGGCAGTGGACCGGGTCCTCGCCCGCTTCCACGGCCAGCCGCTTATGGCCCATCTTTTCCAGCAAGCGCACTTCTTCGCGGATCTCGTCCAGGGTCAGTTTGCGCCGTGCAAACTTGTGATCGCAGCGGAACCCGCAATAAAGACACTTGTTCACGCAATGGTCAGACACGTAAAGCGGAGCGAACAGCACGATGCGGTCGCCGTAGATGTGATGTTTGATCTTGTTCGCGAGCTGGTAGATGCGCCGGATGTGCGCGGGATTGTCCGTCGAGATCAGCGCGGCGACTTCCTTGTGGGACAAGCCCAAAAGCTGGTCCGCCCTGTCCAGGATGGCGCCGATTTCCGCGTCCGGGACGGACTTCGCCTCGTCCAGCAGCGAATAGATGTAGTCGTGATCGATAATCGGCTTGTCAAAACCAGTATCCAACATGATGTGTGCCCCCTTCTTGCGCTGACAACCATTCATGCAAGAAAGCGAGGGAACAAAAGGATGTGGCTAATCGCCCAGCACGGTCTCCTTGGCAATGGACGCTTTGACCGTGACGCCGGGCAGCTTGCCTAGCTTGCCCGTGAATGCATTGATGCGGTCCAGCTCGGACACCACTGTCATCGAGATCAGCGCCACGGCGCTGTCCGGAAACGGAATGCCCATTCTGCCGCGCAGCATGTCATGGTATTCCGCCACGCAATCGTTCAGGGCGCGCTGGTTCAGCTTAGGCGCCTCCAGGATCACGGAAATGATGGCCGCCCGGGGCATGGTAATCGCCTCCTGCATGATGAAAAATGTCCCCTTCGGCTGAATGGCCAAAGGGGAGCGAAAAATACAGGGTTTCGCGCTCGCCTCGGACGAATCAGACGCCGTCTTTTTCGGAAGGCCAGGGGTGGGATTGGGATTTCACGCATCGCAAGTGGATACTCGCTGTCGCATGAATGGTTGTGCTGATCATAGTATAGCGGATCAGTCGGGATTTGTCAAGCGCAATGTAGTAGGATTTGCGAGTGCTGATGAAAAACAGGATATGCGGGTGCGTACCACTTCGCCCTCACAGTGTCACTTCATCAATGTCGCTTCATGCGCGCTGCGCTTCGTCCTCGACAAACGGGTTCGGGATGTTCACTGCCAACAGCCGCGCCTGCTTGCTCGTCAGGTTGATCCAGTTGTGGCTTTGATTGCTTCTAATTTGAATGCAGTCGCCCGGATAGAGCGTATGGCGGCGTCCGTCCAGATACACCGTCACGATGCCTTCCAGCACATACGCGAATTCTTCGCCGCCATGGCTGTACATCTCGATTTCCTCGCCCTCATCCGCTTGGGGCATCAGCACGAACAACCGGGGCAGCATGGCATAGCCGGTGACGTCGTTTGACAAGACATATTGAATGATTTGTGGACTGACCGGGTTGGGCGCGGCCTCGAAACCATGGACGACCGGCTCCGGCGCGGAGGGTTTTAGCGCGCCGAAGATGGAGGCGAGGTCGCTGTCCAGGATTGCGGCCAGCTTTGCCAGCGAATCAATGGCCACGGAGGACATGCCCCGCTCCAGCTGAGAGAGGAAACCCACGGACAGACCGGACTCCTCGGAAAGCTGTTTTAAGGTGTATTTTTTCTGCAAGCGCAAATCGCGAATGTGCGCGCCGATCATCGCGTTTTGGTTCATGGTGGAGCACCTCCCGGTATGGGTTGGGTTGACATGGGCAATCACGGTTTGATTCACTATACCGCCATTTCACGGACCTGTCAAGGGGATTCACGGTCGTGAAAATCGATGCCCTTCTATTGACATTCACGCCCCTTGAGGTATAGAATGTAGGGGGAACACATGCGTGCAGGTGAAATAGGATGACGACTCGTGAAACGCGGACGGCCCTGGTCTTTCATGTGCAGCGGTTCAGCCTGCACGACGGGCCGGGCATCCGCACGACCGCTTTTTTTAAGGGCTGCCCACTGCGCTGTGCGTGGTGCCACAACCCGGAGAGCCAGAGCTTTGAGACCGAAGAAATGGTGCGGTCCGAGCGCTGCATCGGGTGCGGACACTGCCGCGAGGGCTGCGCCCACGGAGCGCGGGAGGTCGCGGGCCAGGCGTATACGGTGGACCAACTGACCCGGACGATGCTCAGGGACAGGCAGATTTTTGAAACCAGCGGCGGCGGCGTGACGCTTTCGGGCGGCGAGCCGCTGGCGCAGGACGGCGGATACATACAGGCCCTGGTGAAAAATCTCAAGCGGCGCGGCGTTCATGTGACCATCGACACCTGCGGATGTGTGGCTTGGGAAAAGATGGACCCGCTGATTGACGATGCGGACCTGTGGCTGTACGACTTCAAGGCGCTGGACCCACAGATCCATGAGCGCTTTACCGAGGCGGGCAATGCGCTGATCCTCAGCAACATGAAGCGGCTTTGTGCATCCGGCGCGGCTGTGTGGCTGCGGGTGCCCGTGATTCCCGGCGTTAATGATGGGGACATGGCCGCCATGGCCGAATGGGCGTCGGAAAACCTGGCCTGTGTGCGTGTGAACCTGTTGCCCTATCACAAGCTGGGTCAGGACAAGCGGCCAGGAGCGCGCTCCTTTGAGGAGCCAACGCCGGAACGGATGGACCGGATCAAGGCATTGTGGCTGCAAGCGGGTTTTCCGGATGTGAAGATCGGAGGGTGAAAACAGATGACAAACCGGGTTCAGGCCCTAAGGGCGCAGTCGGTGTCCACGCAGCCGCGCCTGTCCACCGAGCGGGCCATGCTTGAGACGGAGGCCTACAAACTGTACGATGGGTCAGTGTCCGTCCCGGAGCTGCGCGCGCTGGCCTTCAAACACTACATGGAGCACAGAAAGCTGTACCTTGGCGACGGAGAGCTGATCGTGGGAGAGAAAAGCGAGGGGCCGCAGGTTGCGCCCACGTTTCCGGAGTTGTGCTGCCACACGGTCCAGGACATGGAGATCATGGACGCCCGCGAACTGATCAGTTTCAAGGTTTCCCCCCAGTCATTGGAGGACCAGCGCGACGTCGTCATTCCCTATTGGCAGGGCCGCCAGATGCGCGCCAAAATCCTGGCTGCCATGACGGACGAATGGAAGGCGCTGTATGCCGCAGGCATGTTCACCGAGTTTATGGAGCAGCGCGGCCCGGGCCACACCGTCGGCTCGCGCAAGATCTATGAGAAGGGATTTCTCGACTACAAGCGGGACATCGCGGACGCCATCGCGGCCCTCGACCCGCTGACGGACCTGGACGCCGCCTCCCGCGCGGAACAGTTGCGCGCCATGTCTATCTGCTGCGATGCGATCATGGCGCTTGGCGCGCGGTATGCGGAACTGGCCCGCGAAAAGGCCGCGTCAGAAACGAACGCCGAGCGCAAGGCTGAGCTGCTGCAGATCGCGGAAAACTGCGATGTGGTGCCCGCTCACGCGCCAAACACGTTCTGGCAGGCGGTGCAGATGTACTGGTTCGTGCATCTGGGCGTCACCACAGAACTGAACCCGTGGGATGCCTACAGCCCTGGCCGGTTTGATCAGCACTTAAATCCGTTCTATACGCGCGATCTCGAAGCAGGCAGCCTCGACGAGGACAAGGCGTTGGAACTGCTGGAGTGCCTGTGGGTGAAATTCAACAACCAGCCCGCGCCGCCCAAGGTGGGCGTGACGCTGAAGGAATCGGGCACCTACACCGACTTTGCCAACCTGAACACCGGAGGCATCACCGAGGACGGTCAGGATGGCGTGAACGACGTGAGCTATCTGATCCTTTCCTGCATGGATGAGATGCGGTTGCTGCAGCCCAGTTCGAATGTGCAGATCAGCAGAAAGACGCCCAGGCACTTTTTGCTCAGGGCCTGCGAGATCAGCCGCAAGGGCTGGGGCCAGCCCGCTTTCTACAACACCGAGTCCATCGTGGCGGAGTTGATGAACGCGGGGAAGACGCTCGAGGACGCGCGCAAGGGTGGCACCAGTGGCTGCGTGGAGACCGGCGCGTTTGGCAACGAGGCGTACATCCTGACGGGCTATTTCAACATCCCCAAGGCGTTTGAGCTGACGTTGCACCACGGCGTGGACCCGATGACCGGAAAACGGATCGGGCTGGACGTGGGGGGATACGACACGTACCAATCGTTCGACGAGCTCTATCAGGCGTTCGAGCAGGAGATGCGCTACCTGATCGACGTCAAGGTCAAGGGTTCCAACGTGATCGAGCAACTCTATGCAAAGTACATGCCCGCACCGTTCCTATCGGTGATCACCAACGACTGCATCACCCGCGGCAAGGACTACAACGCGGGCGGCGCGCGGTACAACACCAGCTATCTGCAGGGTGTGGGCATCGGCACGATCACCGACATCCTGGCGGCCATCAAGAAGCATGTGTTCGAGGATCAGACGCTCACCC
>JAVBTW010000162.1:0-2530 GCA_031555975.1 Eubacteriales bacterium | reverse complement strand
CCCCAGCATGCCGCCCGCAAAGAACCCCAGCGAGGCGCTGACGCTGCTCATCGCGGCGTAGTACATCAGATGGCGGGCGCGGCTGCCGTCGTCCGAGGCGTCGATCACCAGCGCCATCATGGTCACCATCGTGCCGCCGGTGAACAGCCCGCCGATGAACCGCAGCAGCGTCATCAGCGGCCCGCTCTCGGCGTAGCCCAGCAGCAGCTGCGCGCAGGCATAGCCCGCGAACGTGATCATCATCACCGGCCTTCGCCCGTGCCGGTCGGCCATGCGCCCCCAGAACGCGCTCGACAGGAACAGGCCCACCGACATCGCCGCGAACAGCACGCCGAACATGTAGTCAGGCAGCGCCAGCGACTCGATGAGCGTGGGCGTGATGGGGTGGATCATGTTGGAAAACACACCGTAGATCAGCGCGAAGATCTGCGCCTTGAGGAACAGGGAGAGCTTCAATCCCACACATCCTTTGTTTGTTGATAAGGAGACCGCCGCATGTCCGAACTCATCATCCGCAAGTCCGATCGCGTCCTGGAACTGCGCACGGAGGACGAAACCATATCCGTCCCCGTCGCGCTGGGGTTCTGCCCCACGGGCCACAAGCGGCGCGAAGGCGACGGCAGGACGCCCGAGGGCGACTACTATGTGTGCACCCGGAACCCCCAGTCGGGCCACCACCTGGCGCTGGGCATCAGCTATCCGGGCATCCGGGACGCCGAGCGCGCGTTTCAGCGGGAGGAGATCACCGACGCGCAGTATGGCGCCATCCTGGAGGCGCAGCGCGGCCAAAAGAGGCCGCCCTGGGACACGCCCCTGGGCGGGTTCATCATGATCCACGGCGGCGGCACCGATGGCGACTGGACGCAGGGCTGCATCGCCGTCAAGGACGAGGTGATGGACGCGCTGTGGGCGCGCTGCCCGCTGGGAACAAAGGTCACGATTCTCCCGTAGCCCGAGCGGACGCGGCAACCGCAGCCGAGGTTCAGCTCATCTCCTGTTCGTCTATGATTGCCGCATCTGCTCTATGTGCGCCTCCGCGAACTCCTGCATCGCGGCGCGGATCTGCGCGATGGGGTAGCTGGGCGGCGCCTGCCACATCTTGGCGAACTGAGTGCGCTCTCCATCCGATCCCTCGATAAATGTGGTACTGCCATCGTCTCCGTTCTGCTCGTCCGGGTGCTTGGGCGGGATGCCCAGGAAATCGCACCTGGACATCACGTCCAGCATCGCCTGCGTCTCCCCGATGCTGAGTTCCGCATCCAGCTGTATCTCCACGTTGTCCGGCGTCGAGTCCCTGGCGGTCTCCGGGGCAAGCGTCATGCTCACAAACCGCCCCGTGCCATCGTCAAACACACCGAACCAGCAGTAATCATAGCCTGACTTGGCCCGGCTTTGTAGCACGCGGTATTCCTGCACCGCGCCATTGAGCGCCATGGCGTCGGCAAGCGGCAGCTGTCCCAGCCGCTCCAACGCACCGTCATACGTCGTCCGGTCGCGCGCAATGGCGGTCAGCATCTCATTTCGCTCCGCCTCACTGTACGCCGGGGTGGGACTGGGCGCGGGCGCAATCACCGGCAATTGGGCCGACCGGCACCCCGCCAGCAGCGCCACCACCGCCAGCGCCGCCAGCGCCTTCACCACTCTCATCCGCTCACATCCTTTGTTTATCCTGTCGCTGCGCGGCGTCACGCCGCCGGTGACGCGGGCCTGCTCCGGCCTGTTTTCGTGCGCGGCAGCCCGCCCGTCGTCGTCCCCATCGCTCAAAACACCTTGTAGCCGTTGTCCTTCATGGCCTTGAGCACCTCGTTCAGGTGCTGCTGGTGGTGGGTTTCCAGCACCAGCTCCAGCTGCGCCAGCCCGATACCGCCCTGCATGTTCGTGCGCTCGTGGCGGATGGACACCACGTTGGCGCCCGCGTCCGAGATCACCGCCAGCAGCCTGTGCAGCCGCCCGGGGCGGTCCTGGATGACGGTGTTCACCTGCGCCAGCCGCCCGGCCTTCATCAGGCCGCGGTCCAGCACCAATTGGAGCGTTGTCACGTCGATGTTGCCGCCCGACAGCACGCAGCACAGCTTGCCGCGGGTGTCGAACTTCTCGTGCATCACCGCCGCCACCGCCACCGCGCCCGCGCCCTCGGTCACGATCTTGCACTTTTCAAGCAGGGTCAGGATCGCGTTGGCGATCTCGTCCTCGTCCACGGTGACGACCTGGTCCACATACTTCTCGCACAGCGCGTAGGTGATGCTGCCCGGCTCCTTGACCGCGATGCCGTCGGCCACAGTGGCCGCGCTCTTGATCTTGACCGGCTTGCCCTTCTGCTTGGACTCCACCATCGAGGGGCAGCCGGAGGCCTGCACGCCGATGATGCGCACGTTCGGATGCAGCTCCTTGATGGCCACCGCGATGCCCGAGATCATGCCGCCGCCGCCGATGGGCACCACCACGGTGTCGATCTGCTGCGTGTCGTCCATGATCTCCAGGCCGATGGAGCCTTGGCCCGCGATGATCAGCGGGTCGTTGAACGCATGCA
>JAVBTW010000252.1:0-4132 GCA_031555975.1 Eubacteriales bacterium | reverse complement strand
TGCTAAAGCCGCAGCTGCGGCAGACAACGCACCCGCTTTCGTGTGCCAGCTTTTCTCCGCAATCAGGGCAGTATGTCGGCTTGCCGCTCGCCGGAACCGCTTCCGGAACCGGTGCCTTCTCCTTGATTGGTTTTGTCGGCACGGGCACACGTCCATCGCGAATGTACTCCTCCACCTTTTTTAACACCTTCGCAATCGCGTCCGGGCAGCTCGTGCAACCCATCCCCGTCTGTCGGATCGTGCTCGGACACCGAATGCCCTTCAGTTGGTCGTAAATCTCGTTCACGGACATCCCGCTCCGCAGCGCCACGCTCGCCAGCCGGGCGGTCGCCTCGGATTGGCTGGGACAACCGCCAGCCTTGCCTGTGGATGTGAACACTTCGCAGATCCCCTGCTCATCGTAATTCACAGTGACATACAGGTTCCCGCACCCGATCTTGATCCGCTCCGTAAACCCCTGTGTGATCAGCGGTCTCGGCCTTGGCGCCGGCTGGGCGGTCGCGGCGGGGGCCTGCTCTTCTTTGTGCGTCGGCTCCGCGGTGCCCACGTTCAACACCTGCCCGTCCCGACTCCCATCGCGGTAGATGGTCACGCCTTTGCAGCCCTCTTTGTAGGCCAGCATGTACACCTCCGCCACGTCGGCCCGGCTCGCGCCGCTTGGGAAGTTGACGGTCTTTGATACCGCGTTGTCCGTATGCCGCTGAAACGCCGCCTGCATCCGCACATGATAAAGGGGCTGCACATCATGTGCGCAAACGTACACCCTGCGCAAGTCCACGGGCAGGGAGCGCAGGTGCGCAACCGTGCCCTCTCGTGCGATTTCCTGCATCAGCGCGTCACTATACAGCCCGCGCCGCTTGAGTTCCGCCTGAAGCACCGGGTTCAGCTCCACCAGGCGCGTGTTGTCCATCACGTTCCGCACAAATGCGAACGCGAAAACCGGTTCGATGCCGCTCGAAACACCTGCGATCATCGATATCGAGCCCGTCGGCGCGATGGTGGTGATGGTCGCGTTGCGCAGCGGCGTCTTTCCCGCATAGATGGACTGTGCAAAGAGCGGAAATGCGCCGCGCGTGCTCGCAAGGTCCTCGCTCGCCCGGTGTCCCGCATCGTTGATGAAGCCCATGATTTGCTCTGCCAGCGCAACGCCTTCATCGCTGTTGTAAGGTACGCCCAACATCAGCAGCAGGTCCGAAAAGCCCATCACGCCCAGCCCGATCTTGCGGGTCAGCAGCGTGGTGTCCGCGATTTGCTGCAGCGGATAGTTGTTCACTTCTATCACGTTGTCAAGGAAGTGAACGGCCTGGCGCGTGGTTTCGCGCAGCAGGTCCCAATCGATTTCCGCGTCCTTCCCGTTGCCCTTGACCATTTTCACCAGGTTGATGGAGCCCAGATTGCAGCTCTCAAACGGCAACAGCGGTTGTTCACCGCAGGGGTTTGTGCTCTCGATGGGGCCTTGACCGGGTACGACGTTGTCACGATTGATCCGGTCCAGGAAGACGATGCCCGGCTCGCCGTTGTGCCACGCGGCGTCCACGATCTCAGCAAACAGCTTTTTCGCGCTGATCTGCCTGACCGCGCGGCCTGTGGACGGGTCCACCAACGCAAACGGTTTGTCCTCGGCAGCAGCCTGCATGAACGCTTCTGTCAACCCGACAGAGATGTTGAAATTGGTGATGTCTTGGTTGTCCTTCTTGCAGCGGATGAACGCTTCGATGTCCGGATGATCCACGCACAGAATCCCCATATTTGCGCCGCGCCTGGTGCCGCCCTGTTTTACGGCCTCCGTCGCCATGTTAAACACGCGCATAAAACTGACCGGACCAGAGGCCACGCCACCTGTTGAGCGAACTGTGGAACCGGCTGCTCGCAGCCGCGAGAAGGAAAAGCCAGTGCCGCCGCCCGATTTGTGGATCATCGCCGCGTTCTTGACCGCGTCAAAGATGGCTTCCATGCTGTCCTCCACCGGCAACACGAAGCATGCGGAAAGCTGGCCTAGCGGCCGTCCGGCGTTCATCAACGTGGGTGAGTTGGGCAGGAAACGAAGGCTCGTCATCAGGTCGTAAAACTGGTTTGATGTGGACTTCACGTCGCTGTTTTCAAAATGCGCGTCTGCCGCGGCCACCGCGTCTGCGACCCGCTGAAAAAGCTGTTCCACGGTCTCTGTGGGCTGTCCTTGTTCGTCTTTCGCGAGATAACGCCGCTGCAGCACTTCGCGTACGTTGTCGCTCAAAAAATCCGTTGTCATCTGATGCATTCCCCCGATGCTGTTTTGTGGCGCCTCGTAATATATCACCATATTGGGGAATGAACAAGCACGATACCACCACATATAGATATTTTATGGTTTTGCCACACTGTGCCATACAATTAAAATAAAGGCTGGTACAGATGAAGATTTGGTTGTATAATGATGACAGCGCCGTGCGCGAAGCCATCGAAATGGGGAGGAGCAGACCAATGAAAAAGAGTGATCAGCACGACCTGAGAAAGTACGTAGGAGATCTGGCGGCGCTGTGTGGCATCACGCCCGTGACGTTGACCGACGGGATGGCCAACGGTACGCGCGGCTTTATCCTGCGCAACGGACGCGCCATGGAGATGACGGTTCTGGCCGATCGCGGACTGGACATTCCGTTGTTGCGCTTTGAGGGCAAAAACGTGGGCTTTTATTCGCGCACCGGCATCACCCACCCAGCGCTTTATCACGAAGATGGTGTACACGGCTTCCTGCAGCGGTTTTTCGGAGGCCTGTTGACCACCTGCGGTATGAGCTATTCCGGCTCTCCTTCAGTAGACGGAGGCCGCCAGTTGGGCCTGCACGGACCGTTTTCCAATACCCCCGCCGAGCGTGTTTGCGCCGAGGAAGTCTGGGAAGGGGACGAGTTGGTGCTTCGTATCGCGGGCGATATTCGCGAAGCCTGTGTGTTTGGCGAAAACCTGCGCCTGCACCGCGAGATGCGCTTGCATACAGAGACGGACAAGGTCGAGATTGTGGATACAGTGACCAACCTCGCATTCAAAGAGGAAGTGTGCATGCCGGTCTATCATGTCAACTTCGGCTATCCGCTGCTGGACGCAGGCGCGCAAATTTATGTGTCGGCGCGCAACGTACAGCCGCGAGACGAGACGGCCAAGGCGGGATTTGCCCGTTGCCATGACATCGAAGCCCCCACGGTGAACCGGCCTGAGGAGTGTTTCTTTCACACAGACGAGCCGGACCCCAAGCATGCCTGGGCAATGCTACACAACGAGGCGCTGGCGACCGCAGCGATTCTCACCTGGGACGCAGAGTCATTGCCACTGATGTGCGAGTGGAAGTGCATGATGGCCGGCGACTACGCGCTGGGTCTAGAGCCTACGGCCGCTGGCGTCATGGGCCGCGCACAGGTCCGTGCGGAGGGCAAACTGCCGATGCTGGCTCCGTCTGAAAGCCGTGTGTTTAAGCTCGCCTTGGAACTGACCAGGGACCAGAAAAAGATCGAAATGCATCGGAAGTCAGCGCATTAACGTCAAAGGCCGTGTTCCTGCGCCCATCTTTTTCCCATGATTCACCACAATTCCGTCTAATCCATACGATGAGGGTGGGTGTCTATGGCATCCAATTCATCACAGGAGAGATGTGGATTATGTGCGATAACCGAAATTGCTTCGGTGACGATGGATTCTTTGGGCGCGGCTGTTGCGGCGGCTCAAGCTGCGGCTGCAACCGCTGTCGTTGCTGCGTTGGCCCGACCGGTCCCACTGGCCCCACCGGCCCTGCCGCCGGCCTGACCGGCCCCACAGGTCCCACAGGCCCAACTGGCCCGACCGGGGCCACTGGTGCGACGGGCCCCACGGGCGCGAGCGGCGTGGCGATCACTGGACCCACGGGCGCGACGGGTGCCACTGGCGTTGGCGTGACGGGTCCCACCGGTGCGACCGGCATCGGCGTCACGGGTCCCACCGGCGCGACGGGTGTCCAGGGCGTGCAGGGTCCTCAGGGCCCCGGTGTGCTTTTTAACGAAATGTACCTGTTCAATTATGGCGAGAACGAATTCGTGCCCGGTGAGGCGATTGAGTTTGACCAATCGGCAATCCCCGCAGCATTCGTGCCTGGCATCACGCTGATCGGGAATGACACGCTTGAGTT
>JAVBTW010000055.1:0-26506 GCA_031555975.1 Eubacteriales bacterium | reverse complement strand
CTCATAGCACCACTCTGCGATGGAGCCGCCGTCGTTGTTGCCAAATCCCGAGGGATGCATGCGATTGCCGTTCAGCGCTGGCGGCGGATCGTACGTCTCAGAGGTTACAAAGGTGCCACCGCGCACCGGGGCCGGAGCTTCGGCAAACACAGTGCTGCTCATACCGAGCACCATCGCGATCGCCAACAAGAGAGCCAACAGTTTTTTCATGACCGATTCATCCTCCTCCGCATATTTAAGACGTGATCAGAGAACCTTCCGGATCAGGATCATGCTTGCATTATAGTGTCATTTTTCGTTCGTGTCAAGCCCGAGTTACGTTTTGATGGCAATACTGACGAACGAAAACGATTGCTAATTGTGTAAATGGTCGCGAATATGACGCACCCCCGCCATCCAAACCTTTATAATTCAAGGATTTTCTAACGCGCTACCATGATTATTGGTCATTTGCGACAAAGATAGGCAGCGCATTTTTCACAGAAAACGGTTCGAAGCGGCGCGCGCGAAAACGTCGTCAGTTCGGGGATTATACGCGTCACCTGAACTCGACGATGAACGCAAACCGGTGCTCGCCGGCGGGAATCAACACGTTTTTGTCAATCACCGTTGACCAGGCCATGTCGCCGCCGATTCCGCATTGCTTTGCATCCAGTTGCAGCCACGTCTCCTTGCGGTCCACGAGTTCATCATCATGCCCTGCAGCCTGCACATCCTCCGTCGTGTAATGGTGCGCATCAAAATGGAAGGGAGCGCCCGAGGCCACCCGTATGCTGCGGCCGTCGCCATTCGCGACTTCAACCCAGCGCACCTGCTCATGCCCGCCGCACTCGCTCGGCGGTATGAACGGCTGGCGCTGTGCCGTCACCGATCCCTCATGCACGCCGATCTCCGTCTGCGCGGTCCTGTCGGAGTAGCTCTCCCCCGGCCCCATGCCGTACCAGCGCAGTCCTGTAAAACCATCGCCCAGCGCCAGCCGCATGCCCACGCGCGGCAAGTGCTGGATCCGCTCATCCACATGCACTGTGGCCGAAACGCGGATCTCACCACTGCCTGAGATCAGATACTCATACGCGCAGGCAATCTCGCAACCTGTTTCAGCGTCCCGCAACTCCACGCGGGTCTCCACCTGCGCCAATCCGTCCGGCCGTAGAAAAGCCTTGATCGCGCAGCCGGTCTGCCGCATCCGGTACAGCAGTTCCCAAGCGGAATAGATGCCCCAGCCGGGCTGGCAATCAAGTCCGGTCCGTCCGCGCACGAAGTTCGGCTCAATGCCGCAGGTCAGGTATTCTTTGCCATTCATAGCCAGCGATGTCAGTTTCGCCGCAGCTTTATCAAATACGGCAACCATCTTGCCGCCCGATACCGCGATCCTGGCGCTGTCCTCAGCAATGTTTACGGGGACATTCGTCAGCGTTGGCAGCGTCGGCGCGGCCTTCTGCAGTTCCAACTGTGAAAAGCCCATCACATGGCCGGCTTCAGCCCAGGGCATAGCCGTTTTCAGCGACACCGTGAACGTGATATGGTAGGCAGCGCCCGGTTCAGACTTCGTCTCCAGCGCAAAAACCGAGTCTTGGCCCGGCGCTGCATTCGGCACATCGCAAACGCCTGAATCCACCACAACCCCGTCTCGCCGCAGCTGGTATCGAACCTCGAACAGCTCGCTGTGCCAATCATGGCATCGGTTTTTCAGCACATATTGGCCCCGCGAACGCACGTCCGGTCCTTCCCAGCTGAACCCGGTATAGTGATGCTCCACCCAAACCGGACATTGCACATTCGCAATCTCACAGCCGGCTGGCTTCACCTTCAGATCCGGAAACACGATACCGTTGCAGGTCATGAACACCGGGCATTCCCAGTCCGTAACAGGCTCAGCGAAATCGCCGCCGTAGGCCCAGAACGGCGTCCCATCCGGGCGGTGGGAAAGCAGCGCCTTGTCCTGCCAGTCCCAGACGTACCCGCCTTGAAACCGCTCAAACCGCTCGGTCATCTCGCGAAAACGGTACATGCCGCCGCCACTGTTGCTGATTTGATATGCGTATTCCACCAACAGCACCGGGCGCAGGTCTTTGCCGTCCGCCAGCATGTCGATGATCATCTTGATCGGCGCATACATCTGCCCCTTCGTTGCAGTGATCTCCGCTCCTGGCGCGCCCGCTTCGTATTGCACGATGCGGCCCGGATCCGACACCCGGATCCAATTCGCCATCGCCGCGTGGTTCGGGCCCCAACCGGACTCGTTTCCCAGGCTCCAGATAAAAATCGACGCGTGGTTTCGGTGTATCAGCACCATGCGCCGCGCCCGCTCGAGAAAAGCTTCCGCCCATGCGGGGTCGTTGGTCAGGCGACCCATGACCGCATGGGTTTCCAGGTTCGTTTCGCACATCACGCACAGCCCGATTTCGTCGCACAGGTCGTAAAACTTGGGATCGTCTGGATAATGACAGGTACGCACGGCGTTCATGTTCAGCCGCTTCATCAGTTTGAGTTCTTTCTCCATCCAGTCTTTCGGCACCGAACGCCCCACATGGCCCGCGAAATCGTGGCGGTTGACGCCGCGGAACACCATGCGGCTGCCGTTGAGGCAGATGACATGGTTGATCATCTCAATGCTTCTGAACCCGACCTTCGCCGACTCGATGTCCAGCTCGCCGCCGTCCTCATCGCGCAGCGTCATCACGGCGGTGTAGAGGTTCGGCGTCTCCGGCGTCCACAACAGCGGCGAAGGTACGCGCATTTCGATCACCGCCGAGCCGGACGCGTCCATGGGGTAGTTTGGCCGGGTGATCGGTTTCGCGCTGCCGGAGGCAGCCTTCATGCCATCTATGAACAGGTCCACGGACACGGTCAGATTGCCATACCCAGCGATCCGCACCGGGTACACGCTGGCCTTCAGGTTGCCGTGCATGTCCGCGGTGATGAAGAAGTCCCGAATATGCTGCTCGTTTTTGAAAAAAAGCCGGGCCCCGCGGTAGATGCCGCTCAGATGCCAGTAGTCCTGATCCTCCAGCCACGTGCTGTCCGCAAACCGGACCACTTGCAGCGCGATCAGGTTTTCACCGGGAACCAGCGCGTCCGTGATGTCGAACTCGCAGGGCAGCTTGCTGTCCTTGGAGAAGCCGACGAACACGCCGTTGACGAACAAATGAAACGCGCATTCCACGCCGTCGAACCAGAGGAACGCCTTCTGGCCCCGCGCTGTCTCGGGCAGGCTGAACTTGCGGCGGTACACGCCTGTGAGGTTTTCCATGGGCACGCGCGGCGGATTCCATGCCGCGCTGTCAGACGCGTCGCCCGCGCCGGGTTCGATGCGGTACGCATCGCCCGTCTCGCGAGGAAACGGCATGACCACGTTGGTGTAGATGGGCTTGCCAAATCCCTGCAGCTCCCAGTTTCCCGGCACCTGGATCGGCGCAAAACCGGTCTCATCAAAGTCCGGCAAAAAGAAACCGGCGGGCACGTCCTCCGGGCAGTCATACAGCCGGAATGACCATTCCCCATCGAGGGACAACTGGTTCTTGGACGCCGTCCGGTCACAGGAAAGCGCTTGTTCTGCCGACTCGTAAGCGCCCCAAGCGGCGTGTGCAGGTTCGCGCCCAATCTGCTGGACAGCGATGTTTTCGAAGTCGGGCCGGGTGAAGGGTGTGGATTCACGCTTCAATTGCATGGTGATGCACTCCTAACATGATCTGATGGGATTATCCCTACTCTACTCTATAGATGGATGGTTGTCAACGCCTATTGGACAATCGGTTCCGCCAAGCCTGAGTCAGGCCGCGTCGCGCGCACTGCGCGGGTTTTCGCATCGCGCAACCTGTTCGCCGTGAATTCCGCCAAAATGAAGGCGAGCACGGCGTCAACATGCATATTTTGCCGTTTTCTTTATATTTTGATTGACTTTATGGGTTTTTCAGCTTATAATTATACAAATCATGTGCACGCATGCGATGGCGCGTGGCGATGCGAACAGGAGGATCATGCCGTTATGCCCGATGTAGCCTACAATCCTTATGCAAACGCACAAGCCCAGTTCGACAAGGTGGCGGAGCAGCTCGAGTTGAGCGAGGGCGCCCGAGAGTTGCTGCGACAGCCCATGAAGGAATTCCATTTTACCATCCCGGTCAAGATGGACGATGGTTCCACGAAAATCTTCAAGGCGTTCCGCATCAGGCACAACGATGCCCGCGGCCCGGCCAAGGGCGGCATCCGGTTCCATCCGCATGAGACCGCGGACACGGTGCGCGCGCTGTCGATGTGGATGACATGGAAGCGCGCCGTGGTGGACATCCCGCTTGGCGGCGCGAAGGGCGGCGTGATCTGCGATCCGCACAACCTGTCTCTCCAGGAGCAAGAGCGGTTGTGCCGCGGCTACGTGCGCGCACTGTACAGCCAATTGGGCCCCAACAGCGACGTGCCCGCGCCGGACGTGATGACCAACGGCCAACACATGCTGTGGATGCTGGACGAGATGGAGATCATCGCGGGCGCGCGCTATCCGGGCATGATCACCGGCAAGCCCGTGGGCATGGGCGGCTCATTGGGCCGCACAGAGGCCACCGGATACGGCGTGGTCTATGTGCTCGCCGGACTCCTGAAAAACGAGGGCATCGATATCACCAAGACCACTGCGAGCCTGCAGGGATTCGGCAATGTGGCTGAGTACGCGGCCCGCATGTATACCGATCTCGGCGGCACCATCAAGTGCGTATCCTGCTGGAACCAAAAGGACCAGAAGGCCTACACATTCAACAAGCCAGCGGGCGTGAACGTTCCGGAACTGGTTTCGATCAAGGATGCTTTCGGCAGCATCGATCCAGAGAAGGCAAGGGCACTGGGCTCTGAAGTGCTGGCGGGCGACGCATGGCTGGCCGCGGATGTCGACATCCTGATCCCGGCCGCGCTGGAAAACCAGATCACCCCGGCGGTGTTTCCGAACATCTCGTCACAGGTCAAGATCATCTGTGAAGCCGCCAACGGACCCACGACGCCCGACTGCGATCCGCTGATCCAGTCGCGCGGCATCATCCTGCTGCCCGACTTCCTGACCAACGCGGGCGGCGTGACCTGCAGCTACTTTGAGCAGGTGCAGTGCAACATGAATTATTTCTGGGGCAAGGACGAAGTGCTCGAGAAGCTGGAATACGCGATGATCAAAGCGTTTTCCGGCGTGTACGATCTGGCAAAGTCGAAGAATCTGTACATGCGCGATGCAGCCTACACCATCGCGATCAACCGCGTTGCCAGCGCGGTGAAGCTGCGCGGCTGGGTATAGCGCATTCCGCGCAACCGGTGAATAGAGGGTACCGAAAGGTTCTCTCTATTCTGCTCGATGACGACGAGGCATCGCACAATACGGAGGGCAATCCATGGAACGAAGCGAGACCTGGGCACTCAACGAGCGCGCCAAGGAACTGGAATGCATGTACGCAGTCGATGAGATCCTGCAGAACCGGCGCATGACGCTGGCGGAGGCCATGGCCGCCCTGCCAAGTTCCATCGCGCGCGGTTTTTCGTGGCCGGACGCGTGCCGGGTGCGGATCATGCTCAACGGCGCATCCTACGGACCGGCCGATTACGACAAGGCGGAGTGCGTGTGCAGCGCGCCCATCACCATCGACGGCCTCGAGGTCGGCCGCGTCGAGGCGGGCTATATCATCTCACAGCTCGAGGGCCAGACATGCTCGTTGGAGGACAACGAAGGCAAGCTGCTGCGCAGCATCGCGGGCAACATCTCCAGGTATGCGCTCTCCTCACAGCGCGAGCTGTCGATGCTGCTGGACATGCTTGAGAAAATTGATCCCGACATGCTGATCCGCGTGTGCGATAAACTGCGCTACCACCTGGAGTCCATTGGCGCTGGCGGCGCTGTGGACCCGCTGCTGCAGAAAATGGGTCTCAAGGAGCACATGACCTACGGCGAGGTCAACGCGCCGCTTCCCGAAGCTCAGGCGATCGACACCCGTGAACTCACAAGCCGCCTGATCGCCATCGCCACCAGCTACCTGTCCAGCGCGGAGACCTACAGCCTGTTCAGCGAGTGGATTCAGCAAGAGCGCGTGTTTTCACTGGTTAAGACCATCGACAGCCACGACACCACCATCGCGGACATCCTGCATGCCCTGCGAAAGTACGTCGGCGCGGTGCCGGAACCGGGCAGGAGGAGCGCCCAGACCGAGACCTGGCTGTTGGTGGAACTGGCGCACCGGTTCCTGTCGAGCGACGAGCACCTGATCAGCCTCGTGTTGGACACGCTGAAAATCGCGGACTTTATTCCGCTGCTCGAACGCATCATTGGATCCGGAAACAGCTACGGCCATGTGGGCGGCAAGGGCGCGGGGCTCTACATCGCCAAACAGATTCTGGACAGCGCGGCCAAGAGCGATGAACTGCTGTCCGTCATCAAGACGCCGCGCACCTGGTACATCGCAGCCGACCAGTTGACCGCGTTCCTGCACTACAACCACCTGGAAGAGTTGAACGCCTACAAGTACAACTCGATCTTTCACCTGCGCATGACCTATCCGGGCATCGTTCAGCGGATCAAGAGCGCGGCCATGCCGCCGCACTCGGTGCAAATGCTGAGCCTGTTGCTGGACGACCTGGGCGACACGCCGATCATTGTGCGCTCGTCCTCGCTGCTGGAGGACAGGACCAACGCGGCCTTCAGCGGCAAGTACAAGAGCCTGTTTTTGGCCAACCAGGGTCCCAAGCCCGAGCGGCTGAGGCGGCTGATCGACGCCGTGCTGGAGGTCTATGCGTCGATGTTTAACCCGGACTCCATCCAGTACAGAAAAGAGCGCGAACTGCTCAATTTCACCGAGCGCATGGGCATCATGATTCAAGAAGTGATTGGCAAGCGCATGGGCCGCTACTTCATGCCTGCGTATGCGGGCGTCGCATTTTCTGAAAACGTGCTGCGCTGGTCCACCCGCACCACAAAGGAAGGCGGGTTGGTGCGCATGGTCATGGGACTCGGCACCCGCGCGGTCGATCGGGTCAATGACGATTACCCGGCCCTGTTCTCCCCCGGCCAGCCGGGGTTGCGCGTGAACCAGTCTCCCAGAGACATCAAGCACTATTCTCAAAAGCACATCGACCTGATTGACCTCACGGACAACACATTCAGGACCGTGGACGCTGTGGCGTTCCTTCGGGAATGCGGCAGCCAAGTGCCCGGCATCGGGCGCATGGTGTCGGTGTTCACGCCGGATCAGATGCAGACAAAGAGCAGCTTTGATCTGGATTTCGGCCGCGATGACGCCGTCATCACGTTCGAGGGCCTCTTGTCAGACACCCCCATGCCCCGCGTGATCAAGCACATGTTGGATGCGCTGTCGAAAAAAATGGAGACGCCCGTAGACATCGAGTTCGCGTCCGATGGCGATGCCATCTACCTGCTCCAATGCAGGCCGCAGCAGGCAGGTTCCACGCGCGAACCCGCGCCCATCCCCAAGGACATCCTGCCAGCTGATCTGTTGTTCACCGCAAGCCGGTTCATTTCGAACGCCCGGCTCACCGGCATCACACACATCGTGTATGTGGACCCGGACGGCTACAGCGCGCTGAGCACGCGCGATGCGCTGCTGGATGTCGGCAAGGCCGTGGGCAGGCTGAACGAACTGCTGCCGCGCAGAAAGTACGTGCTGATGGGCCCGGGCCGCTGGGGCAGCCGGGGCGACATCAAGCTTGGCGTTCGGGTCACCTATTCTGACATCTGTCATACCGCTGCGTTGATTGAGATGGCCAAAGAGAAGCACGCCTACGTGCCGGAACTGTCCTTCGGCACCCACTTTTTTCAGGATCTCGTGGAGGCCGACATCGTGTACATCCCCTTGTACCCCGACCAAAAGGAGAATACCTTTCGCGACCGGTTTTTCACCGGCACCGCAAACCAACTCTCGGAGCTGCTGCCCGAATACGCGCATTTATCGGACACGCTTCGGGTCATTGACGTGCGAAAGCAGGCATTCGGAAAGACGCTGTCCGTGCACATGAACGCGGATCTGGACCAGTGCGTCGCTTTTTTGACCGACGCAGAGCCGCAGCGCATGACAACGCCCCGACCAACGCCCGCTCAGGACGCGGATTGGGCCGCGCCCGACGGCGAACAGCACTGGCGCTGGCGCCAGTACATGGCCGAGCAACTGGCAAGCGATCTGGACATGGAGTCCTATGGCGTGTTCGGGCTGTATCTGTTTGGCAGCACCAACACCGGCGCCACCGGTATGGGCAGCGACATCGACCTGTTGGTCCATTTTGGCGGCACGGATGAGCAACGGTTGCGCCTTGGCGAATGGTTAGAAGGCTGGAGTTGCGCGCTCGCCAAGATCAACTTTCTGCGCACAGGCTACATGGCCGACGGACTGCTGGACGCGCACATCATCACCGACGAAGACATCCGGCGCGGCGACTCCTACGCCATCAAGATTCATTCCATCGCGGACCCCGCCACGCCACTGCGGGTGCGGAAAAGGAGCGCCCATGGCACCCCGCAAGCGGACAACGAAGCATAGCGGACATCCCGCCCGCTCCCATGTCATCCTGAGCAAAGCGAAGGACGACACGATGAACCGCGCATGCCGTGACAAACCGAATCGCCGCCCTGCCGTCAGCCGCCATCGACAAAAGGCAACACATCCACGGTGTCGCCCGCCCTCAGCGGCGTGTCGAGTCCGCCCGTGGCCAGAATTCCGCTGCCATTCACCAGAAAAAAACAGGTTTCCTCGCCCATCAGAAACGCCTTAAAAGGCTCGCCGTACCGCGCGCCCAACCGGTCGATCAGCTGGGATAAGCTCGCGGCATCCGGGACGTCAATCGCCTTTTCACCCTGAGCGCGGTCCAGCACCGCGCCGTAAAACTGTACCTTCATCCTTGGCCCTCCTTGATGTCGTTTTCCGGCAGCGCTGCGACGGACATCGCGCGTTATCCGGCGACTGATAAAATACCGAAAACCATCTGTTTGCGCTTGATCGACCACCGCCTGCGTTTGTATAATAGACTCATCTTGGGCGCAAAGGTGTGATTGGCATGCAGGCTCGATACGAACGAAATTTGAGCGCACTGACCGAGCAAGAGTCGTCCAGCCTCTCTAAAAAGCGGGTCTGCGTGATCGGTTGCGGCGGGTTGGGCGGCTATATCATTGAAAACGCGGCCAGAATCGGCGTCGGCCACATCATTTGCGTGGACGGTGACCGGTTTACAGAGAGCAACCTGAACCGCCAGCTGCTCTGTACCGAGCGCAATCTGGGCACATACAAGGCGGAGGCCGCAGAGCTGCGCGTCGCCGAGATCAATCATGAGGTCTCGGTCTCCGCGGTCTGCCGCCCCTTTGAAGAGGAAAACGCGCACAGCATTCTCGCCGGATGTGACGTGGCGATGGACGCGCTGGACAATGTGCCCGCCCGTCTGTTGCTGCAGCGCGTCTGCGCTGATCTGCGCATACCGATGGTTCACGGCGCAATCGCCGGTTGGAACGGCCAGGTCTCGACCATACTGCCCGGCGACAACAGTTTGTGTGCGCTGTATGGCGGCGCATCCCATCGCGGCGTCAACGGCCAGGCTGCCGGAGCGGAACCCGGCAACCTGCCGTTCACGGCCGCGGCGACGGCCTCCGCACAGTGCGCGGAGATGATCAAGCTGCTCATCGGCCGCGGCGATCTGCTCTCCAAGAAACTGCTATTGCTCGATCTCTTGCGCGGCGCCCATACCACCATCCGCCTTTCGTGATTACGCGTGATAGAATACCTGCTGCAACGGCTCGCCGTCGCCCGTGCGGGGGTCCGCCTCCATGACCATGATGCTTTCCATTGACGCATTCCAGCGCGCCGTGACCGGACTATCCGCCTGTACTTTCGCTGCGTAGTCGGCGCCCTTTTCGGCCTCATAGTATCCGAAAAGCTCATCGCCGGAGCACCAGATGGTATAGTTGTGGATGCCCGCTTCGTTGAGCATCTGCGTCATTTCGGGCCAGATTTCATCATGACGGCGAATGTATTCGGGTTTCATGCCGGGCAGGATCCGCGCTTTCCAGGTGACTCTATCCATCGTAACAACCTCCTAAAGTGTTTTGGCAATCTTGAGCATATCCAACACGGTATCGGCGGACACATCGGCCTGAATGATGTGAGCCGGGGCCATCAAGTACCCGCCGTTTCCGCCAAGGATCTCCGCGCGCATGCGCATCTCACGTTCGATCGCTTTCGCGTCGCCCGAGGGCAGCAGCTGCTGCTGATCGATGCCGCCGAAGAAATGGATGCGACCGCCGTATTTCTGCATCAGTTCCCGGGGATCGGAACCGGGCACGTTCGGCTGCACCGGATTGTAGACCTCGATGCCCAACTCGATGAAATCATCGATCAGCGGCGCGACCGCGCCATCGGAGTGCATGATGATGATGACATTCGGATTGATGGCTTTGAGCTGATCGATGATGCGCTTGTGGCGCGGCTTGAACATCGACCGCCAAGTGTCCGGTGAAATCAACGTGGAAACTTGGCTGCCCAAGTCCTCACCCAGCCAGATCGCATCCACGCCCGCCCGCACCAACTGCGCTGCCAGCCCTGTGGTGAACCGCTCCACTTTGTCGTTCAGCGCCTCCACCCATTCCTCTTCATCCGCAAGTCCGTACAGGTAGGTCTCCAGGCCCGTCAGGTGCCAGGCCATCTCAAACAGCGAGATCTCGCAATCGCCGATGACGAAGTATTCTTTGCCAAAGCGCTCGATATCCCGCTGCGCTTTGTCGATTCTGCCCGGCGCATGGGGATCGGGCATCTGATAAGCCTCGATGTCCGCGACCGATTCCACGCTCGCCAGTGGACATTTCACCACTTCGACATAGAGGGGCGTCGGCTTCATGTGCATGCCAAACTCATTGGTGGTGATGTTTTCAGAGATGACTTGCGGCACGAACCCATCCGCCACTTGACCGCCCACCACCACGCAATCGCTACCCAGTTTTGTGCGCAGCTCATTGGCGGAGATGCGGTACGATAGGTCCTCGTAGTATGACCAAGTATAGTCCTGCGCGATCCCAAGCCGCCCGGAAAGCTCGTCTGTGAGCTTTTTGCACAGGTCAAACTGGAACGGCACACGGTCCGGCTTCACGCCTCCGGGCAGCTTGCCAAACGCGGCAAGTACGCGCTCTTTGGATGTCATTTGGCCTTGATTCCTCCATTCTTTTGGATAATCACATCTAAATCTTGCCCCGGTATTCAGACGGCGTGACGCCCACCGCGTTTTTGAACACACGGCTGAAATAGAACTGATCTGAAAACCCGGTGAGTTCGGCGACGCTGCTGATCAGCAGATCCTGGCGCTGCAGCAGCAGCTTCTTGGCCTTGGCGATGCGCACCGACCCCAGAAATTCGTTGTAAGAGCAGTCCCGATGTTTTCGGAAGATCTTGCTCAGGTAGGGCTGGGAGATGGAAAAGGCGGTGCAAATTTCCATTATTGAGTTCGTGCGGTCAATGTACTGGTCCAGGTAACGTTCGATGTCCTGCACCATCTTTTCCGAGGCAGGGCTTCCAATCTCGCTTTCCGGCTCCAATCGCGGGTCGCGCTCGATTCGGTTGTCGCCGCGGAGCTCGCGGGCAGTCTCCAGTTTCACGGCCAGTTGATCCAAAAACGGCAAAAATGCCTGGGGCGAAACCGGCTTGAGCAGATAGTCCTCCACGCCGAACACAAATGCGTCGCGCACATAATGAAAATCATCATAGCCCGAGATCACCACCATCGCGCAGTCGGGCAGCGTCTGCGAAACATGCCTGATCAGCTCCAGACCGCTGCCGCCCGGCATTTTGATGTCCGAAAACAGCACGTCCGGCGGGCAGTCTTCAATCACCTGCTTGGCCTCCATCGTCAAATAGGCCTTGGCGACCACTTCGAACTTTTTGTTCTTCGCGATCATGCGCGCGATTGAATCGATCATGGACGGCTCATCATCCACCAGCATTACCCGAAACATTTTCGATTCACTCCTCCCGCGCGCCAATTCTCAGTTCGATCTCAGCGCCGCATTCTCGTCCGTTTCGGATCGCGTAGTGGAACTTCGCATCGCCCAACAGCAGATAGAGCCTGAGCAAAGTACCCACCAATCCAAGCCCGCGCTTCGATGTGAACTCCTCAACCGAAAAGCGCGACGGATCGGATTGGAACGCGCTGACGGTCGCCTCGATCTGCGCCTGCACTGACGCGTCAAATCCCATGCCATTGTCGCTGACCACAATCAGCACATCGCCGCCGTCCTGCGCAACATCCACGCCCACCAGCACACATTCTTTCTCGCTCAGGCTGTACTTGATCGCGTTTTCAACCAGCGGCTGGATGGTCAGTTTGAGGATGCGCGTGTCCATGCAGCGCTCATCCGCGTGGATCTCATAGCTGAGCCGGTGCCGGTAGCGCGCCTTCATCAAGAGCAGATAGTCCTGAAGATGCTCCAGCTCTTGCCGGATGGTCACCTCGTCCGATCCCTGCTGCGACGAATAGCGCAGCAGCTCCGACAGGCTGTAGCAGGCGTCGGCTGCGCCTTCGGCATCGCCCGCGGTACACATGTTGGCAATGGAGCCCAGCGTGTTGTTCAAAAAATGCGGACCGATGCGCGATTGCAGCGCCTCCAGCAGCACCTTCGTTTGCAGACGCTCGATGTTCTTTTGCTGGCGAAACGCGTCCGCTAGGCGCGTCTTCATGGTATCGAACGCCTCAGACAGCACTTCCGCCTCGTAGCTGCTGGTCTCGCGCGTGAACGGCGCGTCCAGAGATCGCAACTCAATCTCGCTGATCCGCTGGACCACGCGCGCCATCGGCTTGGTGATCCTGTCCACCACCAACTTGAAAAACAGCGCGATCACCGCACCCATGAGCAACGATGCGCACAGTGCCAGCGGCAGGAAATTGCGAATGGGCGCCAGCGCCTCCGCGCCCGGCATGACCATCGCAGTCTTCCAGTCCGTGTAGTTGGAGCTGGAGATCGATATCAGCTCACCCCGATACTCGATGGAGTCCGTCGGATACCAGCCCGCATTTTGGATGATGAAGCTCAAATATCGCTCAGTCTCCGCTTCCCCAAAGTTCGTGAAGAACATACGGTCGTTGTTGCCGTCGATGAGGCCATAGTAGAGGTTGTTGTATCGCCATTTCTCCACAAACGCGTCCTGCAGCCTGCTGGTCTGCATCTGCACTTCAATGTAGCCCAGCAGGGCGTCACCCTCGCGCACGGCGCGCAGCAGCGAGAAGATCTGCTGCGGATTGTCCTTGACCCATGGATCGGACAGGGGCCCGACCAACACCTTTGAAGTGCCGCGCCGGTCGGACTGTCGCCAGTATCCATCCCGGACCAACGCGGACGTCTCGGCCTTGTGCAACTCATTCCGGCCCAGCGACACGGTGTTTCCATTTTCGGCCAGCACGATGATCCGGTAGACTTCGCTCTTGGAGGCATAGGCTTTGACCATGATGGAGCGAATTGTGTCCACATACACGGCCGGTTCAGCGTCAGACGACATCAGGCGCATCGCGGGGATGAATCCATCCGCGATGGTGATCCCGACGGACAGCTCGTCCATGGATCGGACCATGTTATCGATTCGAGAGGCCGCGTTGGCGCACAGCGAAGCGAGCCGCGCCTTCTCCGTCTGCTTGACGGTGTTCACATTGTAGGCATAGAATGCCAGGCCGATCAAGACGCAAACGGCCTCCACCATCACCATCAGCGCAATGAAAAGCCGACGTCCCATCATCAGCCGCCTCTTCACGCGCTCACCCCTCCCACTATTCGACACACAAAAGGATTGTACCACACCCGTGGGCATGGTACAATCCTTTGCTTTAGGGTATGTAAACTTGGCTACAAAGGCTCTGGTATTAGTAGTTGAAGTTGTCCACGTTGTTCTTATCGAAGATCAGCGCGTCGCCCAGCAGCACCATCTTGTCACCGATGGTGCGGTCGCCAAGGCGGCCGGCGGTGATGGCGGTAGACTCCGCGGTGATCGCGCCGGTGGCCATCTGGAAGCCGCACTGCACCGCCAGGTATCCCAGGTCCATGCAGTTCCACAGCACGCCTGCATCCATCGGGTTGGAATCGTCCTTGATGTAGGACTTCAGACCGTTGGGGGTGGCCAGGCCGGTCAGAACGACCTTGGTCGCATCGGGCTTCACGGACGCGGCTTCATACTGCGCGCCCAGCGCCGGGGCCGCCATGGAGGACAGGCCGATGGCGCACTGGATCTGGTCCGCTTCCGGGCCCATGCGGCCGATCAGTGTGCCAGACATGGTCTGAGTGGCGGTCTCATCGGGGCCGGGATAGTACACGTCGGTGTCTTCGTTGGCGATCTTCATCCAGCTGTATTCCTCAGTGGCGAACAGATCGCGAATGCACTGCAGCCAGGCCTGCTGGTTGGCGTCGGTCTTGGCGGAGGAAACGACGCCCACGTTGACGGGCTTCTCCGGGCCATAGCCCTTGAGGATCAGGTTGTCGGCTGCACCCTTGACGAGGCCCACGGCCACGCCGTCGGAGGCGACCTGATTCACGAACAGGTCGCGGGCGTCGGCCTGTGCGTCCGCGTCATAGGTCAGGACCTTGATGCCCTTTTCCTGGGCCTTCTTGAGGGTGGGTGCGATGGCGGTCGGGTCGTTCGGGGAGACGATGATCACGTTGACATTCTGGGCGATCCAGCCTTCCAGGATGTCGACCTGCTTCTGGTTGGTGGCCTGATCCTGGGACGGGCCGTCATACAGGAACTCAACGACTTTGGCGTCCTTGTTCAACTCGTCGATGGCTTCCTGCGCGCCGACTTTGCAGGCGTCGAAGTAGTTCTCGCCCTTAAATTTCGGCAGCATGGCGATCTTGACGGTTTCGTCGGCGGACGCGATCATCGCGAATCCGGCCATCAGGCTGGCAAGCATTGCGAGGACCAGGAGCAGTGACAGCTTTCTCTTCATGGTGTGGTCTCCTCCCTTTTCGTTGCATGATTATTTCCCCGGCATTTCGCCGAAAAAACCGTGGTGCGGGTTATGCGGACGCCTCTTTCGTTTTCCGAACGACCGGTTCGATGATCCGGCTCTTTCTGGCGCGCTCGTTCAATATGGCGTAACTCACCAGGCTGATCACCAGAATCATGCCGTGCACGATGGTCTGCATGTCGTTTGGGATGCCCAGCACCGTGAGGCCGGAGTTGAGCACCGCGATGATCAGCGCGGCCAGAATCGTGCCCTTCATGTCGCCCGATCCGCCCAGAATGGATGTGCCGCCCAGCACGATGATGGTGACCACTTTGAGTCCGAGCGATGTGCCCGCGTCGTACTTGATGGATGTAAACCTGCCCAGAAATATCAGGCCCGCCAGTGCGCAGACCACGCTGGCGATCACATAGATCGTGCCCTTGACCTTGTCGGTATTGATGCCGCAATAGGATGTGGCGTTTTCATTGAGTCCGATCGCGTACAGTTTTCTGCCCAGCGTGGTTTTCGACAGCACAAACCAGAACGCCAGCGCCAGCAGCGCATAGAGATAGATCTGGACCGGCACACCGAAAACCAGCGAATTGCCCAACTCCTGAGCGCCGGGAAACGCGTACACGCTGTCGCCCTTGGAGATGGCGCGGGCGATGCCCATGTACAGGTACATCGTCGCCAACGTCGCCACCAGCGGCGAGATTTTGACCTTTGAGATCAGCAATGCGTTGAACAGTCCGCAAGCTGTGCCGGTCAGCATGCAGGCGATCACGCCTGCTGCGGGGCCGAACGATGTCGCGGCCATGCCGCCGATCATGGCGCTGAGCACCATTGTGGACCCCACGCTGAGGTCGATCCCGCCAGTGATCACGATCAGTGTGACCGGCAGCGCCATCATGCCAATCTCGACGATATTGCGGAGCATGACGCCGATCAGATAGTCGTATGATAGAAACACAGGGTTCCTGAGCGCGATGAACCCGAACAACAGCACCAGAATCGCCGTCAGCGCCAGATTGAAACTGAATTTCATCTTCATGCGCCCGCACCTCCCGATACCAATTGCTTCTTGCGCTTGACGCCCTGCAGCGCGCTGGCCACAACCGCGATGATGATGATCGCGCCCATGATGGCGTCCGCGAAGTCGGAGCTGATCCCAAGATAATTGGTGGCTGGTGCGATCACGGAGAGCACCATCGCGCCAAACACGGTGCCCAGCACCTTGCCACTGCCGCCGCTCACCGACGTGCCGCCCAGCACCACTGCAGCGATGAACGTCATCTCAAGTCCCATGCCCATGGTGGTGGTGACGCGCTGTCCTGCGGTGGCAATCACCGTCGCGGTGATGCCGAACAGGCAACCCGCGATCACGTAGCACGCGATGACCACCCGGTTGACGTTGATGCCGGTCAGCTTCGCCGACTGCTGGTTGTTGCCCACGGCGTAGACCTTCTTGGAAAACCGCGAGTATTTCATGAACAGCAGCGCGGACACGGCCACGATCGCGGCGAACAAGACGCTGGCGGGCACCACGCCGAACAGCTTGGCCTTGAAGCTCAGCCAGGTGAACGACGCGGGCAAATCGTAGATCGAACCCTCCACGCACAGCGGCAGGATGCCGGAAAACAGCTGCGCGGTGGCCAGCGTTGCCACGATGGCCGGGATCCGGAACTTGGTGATGAACAGTGCGTTGACCAGGGACAAAAGCCCGCCCACGACCATCGCCACAGGCAACAGCACCGGAAGGCCGGCGCCCTGCTTGCCCACCGCGGCGATCACCAGACAGACCACGGAGATCAGCGCCCCTGCCGACACATCGATGTTGCCGGTCAGTATGATGAGGTTCATACCGATCGCCGCGATCAGCACATAGCTGAACCGGTTGAGCATGCTCATCAGGTTGTTCATGTCATAAAACTTCGGCGCAAAGACCGCCAATACCAGCAGGATCAGCAGCAAAAACAGCCCCAGGTACAGCTCGGTCGTCGGTTTGAACTTGCGGGTCACGCACTCACCTCCGGTTCGTTTTCGGACGCCAGCGCCACGCGCAGAATCGCCTCCTGGGAGAAATCCTCGCGCGCAAAATTCCCCGCCACCGTGCCGTCCTTCATCACATAGATGCGATCACACATGCCGATCAACTCGGGCAGCTCGCTGGAGATCAACAGGATCGTGAGCCCGGCCTGAGCCATGCCCGAGATGATCTTGTGGATCTCGGCCTTGGCGCCAACGTCCACGCCGCGCGTGGGCTCATCGAGGATGAGCAACTTGGGCTGCAGCGCCAGCGCCTTGGATACCGACACCTTTTGCTGATTGCCGCCCGAAAGGTTGGCCACCAGAAACTCGGTGTCCGGCGATTTGATGCCCATGTCCTTTCGCATCTTTTCGGCCAGCGCGGACTCCCGCGCGCCATCAAGCACGCCCAGCGAGGCGTTTCGCGAAAGCTGCGGCATGGTGATGTTGTGCTTGATCGACATGTCCAGCACCACGCCATACTTGCCGCGGTCCTCCGACACATACACGAGCCCGCTGTCCATCGCCTGGCGGTAGTTGTCAAACGCAGCCTTGCGCCCGTCCAGCAGCGCCTCGCCACCCGTCACTTTCCGAAGCCCGCACAGCGCGTGCGCCAACTCGGTCCTGCCCGAGCCCGCAAGCCCGGCAAAGCCGACAATCTCGCCCTTGTTGATGTGAAACCGAATGCCCTTCAGCAGTTCGCCGTCGCACAGACCCTTCACGGACAGCAGTTCTCCGCCGATGCTCACCTGCGCCTTGGGATAATAATTGGTCATGCTGCGCCCGACCATGTCTTGGACCAGTTCATCCTTGTTCGTGTCTTGGACCTGCCTTGTGGAGATGTATCGTCCGTCGCGGATGACGGTCACGCGGTCGCACAGCGCGAAAATCTCCTCCAACCGGTGGCTGATATAGACGATGCCAACGCCTTCGTCGCGCAAGCCTCTGATGATGGTGAACAGCGCATCGACTTCCTGCTGGGTCAGCGACGCGGTGGGTTCGTCCAGAATGAGAATTTTGGATTCCACACTCAGCGCCTTGGCGATCTCGATCATCTGCTTCTGCGCCATGCCCAGGTTCTTGATCTTTTCATCCAGCGGAATGCTCACCTTGAGCCGCTGAAAAACGCGCTCCGTCTGCTCGGCCATGCGTGGATAGTCCAGCACCGTAAAAGGCCCAGCTTTCTTGGTCAGTTCGCGGCCCAGATACAGGTTCTCCAGCACCGTCATCTCTTCGAACAGGCTGGTCTCCTGATAGATGATCGCAATGCCCTTGTTCAATGCGTCAATGGGATTGAGGATTCTGGTCACCTGCCCAAACAGATGAATGCAGCCACTGTCCGGCGTGTGAACGCCAGTGACCACTTTCATCAGCGTGGACTTGCCCGCGCCGTTCTCGCCGCAGATTGCATGGATTTCGCCTGAAAGCAGCTCAAAATTCATGTCGCTGAGCGCAACAACGCCCGGAAACGTCTTGACAATTCCGCTCAGGCGCAACGCTTCATTGGACACGCCGCCATCACCTCACAACTCTATCGCATCAACATAACATGATGACATTCGCTAATACACCAATCATACACACTTATTCTGAAATATCCATTCAATATCAACAACAAATTATAGAAAATCCAAATTTTTGATTGTTCACTGGCGCTCTTTCCGTATTCGTGCTAATATGGACATTGGGCTTTATCATACCGGAAGAGAGTGTGATCCCTTGAATCGTGCATTGCTCAAACACCCACTGATCCGCGTTTTGACAGAATTGCGGGGCAACACGCGGGCTTGTGTTTACACAGAGCCCATGTGGGGCCTGTCCATGAACCTCTGCCTGCCCTACGCTTCGGTGTTCATGCTCTCCTTTGGCATGAGCGATGTCCAGGTGGGCCTGGTGGCTTCCATCTATATGTTCTCACAGATGGTCTTTTCATTTCTGTCCGGCGTGATCGTCGATCGATACGGACGCAGGTTCAGTACCATGCTGTTTGACTTTCTGGCCTGGAGCGTGCCCTGCCTGATCTGGGCGTTCAGTCAAGGGTTCTGGTTCTTTGCGGTTGCCGCGCTGTTCAACGGCATGATGAAGATCACCACCGTGTCCTGGGACTGTCTACTGGTGGAGGACGCGCCCCGCGACAAGATCACACAGATCTATTCCTGGGTCATTATTGCGGGCAATCTGTCAGCGCTGTTCGCGCCCATCTCTTCTATTTTGGTTTCAAAACTGACGCTGATTCCCGCCATACGGGTGCTGTACATCAACGCGTTCATCATGATGACGTTGAAAATTTTTCTGCTCTATAAGTTCTCCACTGAGACCGCCATCGGGCAGGTGCGCAAAGAGGCCGTCAAGGACATGACCTGGGGCCAAATGCTGTCGGGCTATAAGGGCGCCGCGCGCTCCATCGCGTCCTCGCCCGGAACCATCTTCGCCATCGTGATCTCTGTGCTGGTGGAGATCGCGGCGATGATTGGCACGACGTTCTGGCAGATCATCGCGTCCCGCCGCATCGGCATACCCGATCCCATGCTACCCATCTTCCCGATGGCAAAGAGCATCCTGGCCATTTTGCTGTTCTTTACCGTGCTTTCGCGCATCCGGCAATCCAACCTCAAATGGCCGCTCTACGGCGGGTTTTGCAGCGCGATCCTGAGCGCATTGCTGCTGGTCCTCGTACCCGGAACCGGACCTTTGGGCTACGTCATGCTGTGCGCATCGCTGGGTTTTGAGGCACTGGGTTATTCGGCCCTCAGCACACTGCGCGAATCCTTGGTGGCCATCCACGTCAACCCGGCGGACCGATCGCGGATCATGGCGCTGCTGCAGACGATAGTGATGCTGGTCAGCGTCCCGTTTGGCTACATCGGCGGTCTGCTGAGCGACATGGACCGGGCGCTGCCCTTCGTGTTGATCATCGGGCTTTTGTGCATGGGCATCCTGGCCTCCGCCCTGTTTTTCCGGGACGACAAGGCCCACCAGGTCTAACCTGTGCGGTATCGCTTTAGGGGCCGACGCGGCGCGCCACCACCACAAACGTCCCGCCATCGACATAACGGCTGCAGGTCGAGAGGGTGAGGATCCGATCCCCCCACACAGGCGTCACGCCCGTATCCACATAGGATGCCGCCAGTACGCCCTCCACAAAGTCCAAAAACCTGCGCTGCGACGCGAAATCGATGTACTCGTAATACCGAAACCCGGCCTCTCCTTCCGCATACATCTTTGAGCGGAACATGCCGAAAATCTCGTATTCACCCTCTTCTCCCAACAAATCGAACCGGATCGTCGGATGCGCGCGCCAATAGCGCTCGCTTTCATATTCCTTTAGCGAACCAAACCTCGCGCCGCTCTTCATGTTGTGCGCATACACGATCAGGTTCCCGCTCGGTTCGTCCGGGTCGCACCGGGAGTCCAGAAACGGCGTTCCACTGAGCGCCTCTTGCCCGTCAAAATCCCGGTCCAGATAGTATTCCGAGTCTGCAGGCGTGTACATCACCGGATCGTTGAGCGGTGTGCCCTCGATCTGGATCCAGCCCACCATGTCGTCGTTCCGCTGATACATGTCCGCAAACTTGGCCAGGATCATGCGCGGCTTGCCCGCGCTGAGCATGCAGTCCACATGCGTGAGCGCAGGTTCCAGAAGTGTGCTGTGTGTGCGAATGTAGTCCTCAATAAACGCGGTCAGCGCGTCCATGCCCGATTGCGGCAGCGACGGTTCCGCGCCCAACCCGCGGATCAGCGCCTGTACCAGATGGCCGGTGACCATGCCGTCCGCATTCGGTTCCGGCGCGGGGCGCGGCAAACCACTCGAACGCGCCTCGTCGATCTTTCTCAATTCGGCAGCCTCGTCCGCGTTCACCATCCATTCGGACACGCGCACCTTGATCGTGCCGATGCCCCGGCCCTGGTATTGCGCGTCATCGCGCACAAGCGCATTCACCGCGCTCACCATGTCCGCCAGTCGATAGTAATCCTCATCCGGCATATACAGCTGCGTCAATAACTGGACCCGAATCGCGGGCTCCGGCAGCGGCACCGCGTCCGCAAGGCTCTGGCCCGCGCCAAGCAAGATCACCAGCACCGTGACCAGCAACCGCTTGTTCAGCGCGCGCATTCGGCTCACTTCCTTTCATCCTGTGGATGGCGCGGGCCTCTGCCCATCATTCCGCGGCGTAATACGCGCGGGCTCCGTCATAGATCGCGATGATGTTCCGCGCGGGCACATCCGGCTGAATGCAGTGTGCGGGTGAGAGGATAAAGCCGCCGTCCGTGCCCATGATGGACAGGATGCGGCAGACTTCGGCTTTCACCTGTTCGACGCTGCCATTCGGCAGCAGATCCTGGGTGTCGATGCCGCCCCAAAACGCGATGCGCGCGCCATAATCGGCCTTCAGCCGCTCTGGCTCCATCTGGCGCGTGCCCGGTTGAATGGGGTTTAGGATGTCCACGCCGCACTCGATCAAGCTAGGGATCAGCGGGTGCACCGATCCACAGGTGTGATGCTGATAAAAGGCATCGGTATGGCGCCGCGTGTGCGCAATCCTGCGCTTCAAATAGGGCGCGACCATCTCATCAAACGTGGCCTTGGACATGAACGGTCCGGTCTGCATCCCAAAATCGTCTCCCGACGTGGTGCAGTCGATATACGGTCCGATCGCGCCATAGTACAGCTCGATCACCCGCATTTGATAGGCCAGCACGCGCTGCGAAAACGCATGCACCAACTCCGGCTCGGCTAGCAGCCGGTAAAGATAGTCGTCAAACCCAAACAGCCAACAGCCGATCTCAAACACGCCCAACACCGGATGTTCAGCCACGACCGCATAGTCCGTCCGCTCATGCAGCCAGCGGGCGCGAGAAGCCCAGGATTTGATCAGCGTCAGGTCTACATCCTCCGCTTCGGGCAAAGGATAGGCCATCATCTCATCGATGGTTGCGTCCCGCAGCGGGTTGTGGCAGATTTCGTAATGACCGTTCACCATGCGGCTGCCGATGCCGTAACTGTCATAGAGAATGCCGCCTTCCTGGCGGTTGTGCACCGTCTTGGGTGTGGGCATGCCGCCCACGATGCGCGTATCGACGCCCAACCGTGCAAGCGCGCGCTCGTCCAGCGGGAATTCGCCCTGCTTTGGGCCGGTCACGTCCAAAAGACCCGTCAGCGCGGCCCGGGTCGCGTCGCCGTCGATGAGCGTCTGCGGGCAACCGCAGAGATCAAACACCGCCCTGTCCACCGCTTGGTGGCGGGCCGCACGGAAAAATCGTTCGCGGCTGGTCATGCCGTGTTCACCTCATTTTCGATCCAAACGTCCCGCTGCACATACGAATTTGTGCCGCACTGCACCTTGCCCATCCGCCTCACGCGGCGAAAAACGCAGCCTCCAGCATCGCACACAGCGCATGATAGACCGGCAGATGGTATTCCTGCACGCGATAGGTCTCACGCGCAGGTACGCGGATGCACACGTCGCACAGCTTCTGCATCGCGCCGCCGGTCTCGCCCGTGAGTCCGATGGTGCGCAATCTCGCTGCACGGGCCACACGCAGCGCATGCAGCACATTGCCCGCGTTGCCGGACGTCGAGATGCCGAGCAGCACGTCACCCGCGCGGCCATAGCCATACACTTGTTGGGCGTACACCAGTGCCGGATCGACGTCGTTGAGAAACGCGCTGGCCAGCGCGCCGTGGCCCGTCAACACGATGGCGGGCAGCGCGCCCTGCAGCCTCTCGCCCTCGCCGCACAGGTTCGGATCGCTGACAAAGGATTCCGGCAGCGGACGCCTCAGCAAAAAGCCCTTCATCAGTTCACCCGCAATGTGTTCGCAGTCCGCCGCGCTGCCGCCGTTTCCACAGAGGAGCAGTTTTCCGCCCCCGCGAAAGCCGTCCGACAGCAGCGCATATGCCGCCTGGACGTCTGCGCGGCAGGCAGATAGTTCCGGCATCCGCACCATCAATCTCTCCAGATGCTCGTCAGGAGCCATGTACATCGTCGGTATCCTCCTTACTTGCTGAAATCGCCGGGATAGGTCGCCTCCAGGAAGCGTTTGTAGCCTTCGAAACTGAACGGCGGGTTGCCCGCCAGGTAGTGATTTCTGCAGCTCAAGCCGTCCGACACCCATTCGATCAGATAGA
Organism: Eubacteriales bacterium; assembly: GCA_031555975.1. GTDB lineage: Bacteria > Bacillota > Clostridia > Christensenellales > Aristaeellaceae > JAJDGF01. The sequence continues at coordinate 3,414 of JAVBTW010000055.1, read as the reverse complement.
ATTTCTTTTCACCCATGCTGTAGGGCAAATCATTCAATTCGAACACCGCCTGATCATCGCAGCTGCCATCGCCGCTGAGCACCACGCATCCTGACTGATAATCGGTCACTTTGTACGTGAACCGCACCCGTTCGCCGGTGTTGTTGGCAGCAGTCAGCGTCAGCTTCCAGTCCGATGGCTCCTGAAAACTCAGCAACAGCGGCTGCTGGCTGCGCTTCAGGTAGTGGTAGGCCAGTTTCTTTTCGAAGTAGTAGTCCACCACAGCGTCAGAAAACTGGGGCCAGCCGTCGATCAGATTCCACCAGATGAGCCCTGTGCGCTTGGGCTGGCCTAGCCGGAACAGTTCCACGAAGAATTTCTTGGCCTCGGCCTGCGAAATCTGGCTGGCCAGCGCAAAGTCGTTCAGATTGTCCGGCTCCATGCCGAACAGCTCTTTGATCTGCTTGGCCATCAGTGCGATGCGGTAGTTGTAGCTGCCGTCGTCCGTCATTTCCGGGGAAGCCGCGTGAACCAGCCATTCCTCGTTCCCCTGCTAAGGCCACAGCTTGTCCTTGGAGATAAATTTCTCGATCGATTTCACAGACGGGCACCCATGATAGCCCATCTCACTGGCAAAGTTGCACAGCGAACCCTTGTAGAACGCGCTCTTGAAGTAGTCGCGCGGACCCCACAGGTGGTTCTCCGTCAGGTACTGATCCGGTAGCTTTGCCGCCACCTCGTCCATATAGGGCGAACTGGGCAGATAGGGCCGCGTCGGATCCTCCGCGTAGACCACATCGGTCAACACCTCGCGCGTGAGCCGGTTCTTGTTCGGATCGTCCCGAAACGATGAATGCTTGATGAACTGGTCACATTCGTTGTCGCCTGACCACAGCATCAGCGCCGGATGCTGGCGCAGCCTGCGCACCGCCGCTGTGGCTTCGCCGCGGATGACTTCCTGAAAGTCCGGCGCGATGGGATAACTGCCGCAGGCCATCGCGAAGTCTTGCCAGACCAGAATGCCCATCGCGTCGCAGGCGTCGTAGAACACATCGTCCTCGTACAAGTTGCCGCCCCACACGCGCACAGCGTTCACGCCGATGTCGTCCAGCAGCGCCATGATGCGCGGGATGCGCTCCCTGTCGCGCGAATGGTACGCGTCCACCGGCACCCAGTTGGTGCCCTGGACAAAGACGCGCTTGCCATTGACCTCGAAGTGAAAATCGCCACTCATCAGGCTGTCCGTGATGCTGGTGCGCACAAGGGCTACGACTCGAATGCCCAGCCGGAATTTTCGCGCGTCGCACACGGCCCCGTCTTTCAGCAAAGACACGGTCACGTCGTACAGCGCCGGCGCTCCGCAACCCCTGGGCCACCACAGCCTGGCGTCCGTCACCGGAATCCGGATTTTGCCCGCGGTGAACCAGGCACGGGACTCTGAAGCAAATTTTGAGTCGCCACAACCGCCCTCCACGCGGACCGCATAACCCGCGATCGGCCCATCACCAATGTCCGCATCATAGAACAGCTCCAGCGCGGCGGTGTGCCGAGCCGGATCGACATGGCAGGTATACAGATAAACCTGGCTGAAGGACGCCTGCGGGCGGTTGTAGATACCGACCGGGCGATAGATGCCTGCGGATACCAGCCGGGGCATGATGTCCCAGGCGAACATGTGCGGCGCCTTGCGCAGCCGAAGGGTCTCATAGTTGTATCTGAGCGCCGTATTGCCTGCTGAAACCGGATGCTTGCGCGCCTCAATGCAGACCGGCGACAGGTGTATGACCAGCTCATTTTCGCCGTTCAACAACCCGCACGCGGGCAGGGTGTGAACGATGAACATGTTATCCGTCTCGCCGATGAGCTTTCCGTTTAGAAAGATCCGCGCAAGCGTGTCCAGTCCCTCGAAAACCAGCTCCGGCGCCGTGTCCGGCTCCCCATGGAAAGCGAATTTGCGCGCATAGAACACGTGCGCGTCCTCATACCGCTGCATGGTGAGCGCGTTCATGCCGAAGAACGGGTCGGGGATCAGCCCCGCGCGCTCCATGTCCAGCTCAAAATTGCCGGGCACCACCGCGTCGATCGCACCAGGCGCCGCAACCTCATCAAACGTCACAGGCTCGCAGCCCATCGCCTTGTAGCGCTGATGATGCACGACCCGCATTTTCCAATGGCCGTCCAACGAAATATGGATTTGCGGCTTCATATATCGGTCCTCCCGCGTTCTCGTGATCAACGCTCAATGCGTCCTGTCAACCGCTGTCCGGCAGCGGCCGCCCTCATTCTGCGACCAGCGACAGTGACAGCGCCGCGTAATCGCCAATCTGTTCACCCAAGCCAGCTGCGACCACGCGGCACACGCCTCGCGATACGGCAAGACTTTCTCTGGACAGCGCGCGCTCCATCGCCGCGCGCAACAGGTGCTCGCTGCGGTAAAAGATGCTGCCCAGCACGATCAGTTCGGGGTTCAGAATGTCAATGAGCATCGACAATCCGCGTCCCAGATAGTCGCCAACCACGTCAAAAATCTCCAGCGCCAGCGGATCGCCACTCATCGCAGCCTCACTCACTGATTTGGCGGTCAGCGCGTCCAACGCCTGCACTGTCGGGCACATCTGGGGCCTTTCACCCAGCTGCAGCCGCTCCCTCACCTTCTGTCGCGCCAACTGGGCGATACCGCCACCGCTGCAGAATCCCTCAAAGGAACCCATCTTGCCATATCCCACAGGTCCAAATTCAGACAACCGAATGTGGCCCACTTCGCCCGCCATGTTGTTCGTGCCGCGATAGAGCCGCCCGTCCAGGATCAGACCCGCGCCAAGCCCCGTACCGAACGTCAAAAACACCATGTTTGACGCGCCACGCCCGGCGCCAAGCTTCCACTCGGCCACCGCGCATGCGTTGGCGTCGTTATCCAGCGTCGCCGGGACGCCGTAACGATCAAACAGCATGTCCACAATCGGCACATCATTCCAGCCATATAGGTTCGGCGGATTGAGTATGCGTCCGGTCCTGGCATCCAGTGGCCCGCCGCAACTGATGCCAATGCCCGTGAGCGATGCGGCCTCAATGCCATATTCGCGGAGGGTCTCGTCGATCATCGCGCAGATGCCATCGATCGTCCGCGAGGGCGTGCCTGCCGTGGGCATGCTCCGCTTGCGCTCGATCCGCACATGTCCAGGATCATCCGCATCGACTTTGCCCAACAAAACCGCGCATTTTGTGCCGCCGATATCAATCCCAAGGCAATACATCACAGAACACCTCCAAAACGTCTAAAACGGCCAGCGGTGTGGCATTCGGCCGGAGGGGGCTAAGCCTTTGATCAGTCAAGCTCTGTGATCAGACACTCGCGCACCGGCAGCGCTGGGTCGTCGGGCAGCAGCAGCGTGGTGATTTCCTGCGGCGCGAAGTCACGCTCGAACGCGCGTCCGG
>JAVBTW010000117.1:0-7975 GCA_031555975.1 Eubacteriales bacterium | reverse complement strand
GCCCATCAGTGCCTGATGGGTCAGTGTGCCGCGCTCGGTATTTGTGAGTCCATCGCCGGACAGGAATTTCGGCCTGCGGGTCACTGCGGGCCGGGCCAGCGGCCCTGTGACTTCCCGCACCAGCCCACTGACCGTCAATTTCAGCGGACGCTCCACGGCGCCCTCGTGAGGATAGCGCCATGCGAGTCTGGAAAGCGCACTGCGCATGTCGTCATCGGACGGCGTCACGCTGTCCGCATCCGCGTCGCTTTGGTGGTCGGCCGGCAGTGACAGCACGGGCCGAATCACTTCCGCGACCACCCGCGCTTCGCCCACGACCACATCCGCAACGCCGGATAAAAGCAACGCATCGCCACCCTTTGCGGCCAGCACAAGCGGCACCAGCGCGTCCAGGTAGGTCTTGGGCTCCGCGCCGGGCCGCGTGGCGATGCGCCAGCCGGACTCGGCCTTCTCCAGCGACTTTACCGTGCCGGTCAGGATGAGTCTGTCCACTGCGCGGGTCAGCAGCACGTACAGTACGCGCATCTCTTCGTTGAGCTGTTCGATGGCGCCGCGCTCCGCGATAGCCCGCTGGGCCAGGGTGCGCCGCCTGCTGCCCAGTTCCATGTCGTTCAGCGCCAACCCGCATCCGAGCTCGCGATGCAGGCTCACATCGCCGATTTTGTCGCTCCGTGCCAGCGCCTTCCCAAGCATCGCGCCAATCACCACCGGGTATTCCAAGCCCTTGGACTTGTGGATTGTCATCAGTTGCACCACGTCGTCGCCTTCGCCAAGCGTGTGGGCCGCGCCCATGTCGTCCCCAGTGCGCTCGATCTGGGACACATAGCGCAGAAAACCCGTCAGCCCGCCGCCTTCCGCAGACTCGTATTCGGCGGCGTACGTGCGCAACAGATCCAGGTTCGCTTGGCGCAGCGCACCGCCCGTGCCGCGCCCGACATGTACATAATAGCCGCTCTCGCGCAGCGCCAGGTCCACCAGCTCTGGCAGAGGCAGCGCCTGGGACAGTGTTCGCCAGCGGTCCAGCTTGTCCTCCAGCACACCGAGCTTTTCCGCGATCTCATCATCAAAACCATGCAGCGAATGGAGCATTGCGTCGCGGAAGGAACCCGAGCGGTATCTGGCGCGCATTGTGGCCAGCTCGACGCTGCTCAAGCCTCCGATGGGCGAGTGCAGCACGGATAGCAGTTCGCTGTCCCGCCGCCGGTTCTCGATCAACTGCAACAGCGCCCGCGCCACTTGCACCTCCACAGCGTCCAGATAACCCTTGTTGATGTCCGCATACACGGGAATGCCGGCCTCGACCAGCACATGCTCCAGCGCGAGCATGCCGCTCCGGCTACGCAGCATGATCGCGAAGTCGCGATACCGGTATTCGGGCCTCTCCGCCCGGATGCGTTTGATCCGCTCGGCGATCAGCAGTCCCTCCCGCTCCGCGTCCAGCAGATCGGAGACGTCATCCTGCTCGTCCTCGTCGTCCGCGGTCGGCGCTTCTTTCTCCGCGATGTACAGCTCCACGGGCGGGTCCTCACCTTCGAATTCCGCGCCGGGGTACAGCCGCGCGTTTTCATCGTATTGGATCTCGCTGCCAGGCCCGGCCATGACGCGTTCAAACACGGCATTCACGAAGCTGAGCACGGTTCGCCTGGATCGGAAGTTCTTGCTCAAAGGGATCAATTGGCCGCCATCGCTTTGGGAAAACCGCTCGTACACCTTGATGAACAGCCCCGGCTCCGCCTGTCGGAACCGGTAGATGGACTGCTTCACGTCGCCCACCATAAACACATTGTCCGCGCCGCTCACGCAGTCGATCAGCGCCTGCTGCATGTCGGTTACGTCTTGATACTCATCCACGAAGATATGGGAAAACCGCTTGCGCATGGCCGCTTGTACACCCGGCTCGCGCAGCGCGCGGAGCGCCGCGTGCGATACATCGCCAAAGCCCATGCAGCCCTTGTCCGCCATCGCCTCCGTCAGCGCCACGGAGAACGCCGACACCAGCTGATACAGCGCGCGCATGGCGGGCAAGTTCTGACGCATGTCGGCCAGCTGCAGCTCCGGATTGCCCAGCGCCGTCTGCAGCGCCTTGATCTCCTTTTTCCACTCACCGCGCAGCTTTTGTACGCGCTTTTTCAGCGCCTCATCAACACCATCAGCCTTCTTTCTGCTGAAATCGGCATGGACAATCGCCATCACGGCAGGCGCAACGTCCCCATACCCATCCTCGTCCAGCGCGGCTTTAATCTGATCGATGTCTGACCAGATCGCCTCAATGTAGGTGGCCGGCCCGCACGGTCTCTCGCACAGTGACAGCGCGTATTCCGCCTTGCCCAACTGCGCCCACAGCGAGCGCTGCGCCCACGCGGCAAGCTCATCCAGCCAGCGCTGGCCGTCGCCTGAGGGCAGTTCCATTAGCGCTCTGCGCAGCCAGCCGTCCGGGTCGGGCCGGTTCTGTGCGAACCGGTACACAGACAGGGTCAGCGCCCCCACGCCCTTCACGCCGCGACCAAAGTGCAGCGCCCGTAGGTCGCCGCTGTCTTCCTCATACGCGGCCTCCAACACCTGGTCCAGCGCCTTGCCCATGATCTGGCGGTGCTCCGTGTCGTCCGGAACGCGAAACAGCGGGTCTGCGTCCGCGGCCTCAAAATGGCTTCGGACCACCTCCGCGCAGAACGAATCGATGGTCTGTATGTTGGCCGTCTCCACATGCCGCAACTGCGTTTGCAGTGTTTCGTTCTCAGCAGCGCGCTCCGTGAGTTTGTCGATCAGCTTCGCCTTCATGTCTGCCGCGGCTGCCCGGGTGAACGTGATGATCAGCATGGAATCCACGTCCGCGCCTTCGGTCAACAGCGCCAGTATGCGTTCGACCAGCGTAAACGTCTTGCCCGATCCGGCGGCGGCGGCCAGCAGCAGGTGGCTGCCCCGCGCATCAATGGCGCGCTTTTGGTCAGGCGTATAGTTGGGCATGGGCGGCACCTCCGTTGATCCGTGGTCGATGGTCCCATTATACCACCGGGGAATCACCAACGCAAACCGACTCATAACTTGCCTTTTCCCGCATTGCGCGCTATAATGAAACGATCGGTTTTGAAGGGGGGCTTGCGCATGCCTGAGTATGTCATTGCGGTGGACGCGATCGGCGGTGACAATGCGCCGGAGGCCATCGTGCAGGGGGCCATGGACGCGCTGCGGCTGTATCCGGACGTGCGGCTGTTGCTGTTCGGGCCAAAGGCCCAGATTGAAGCGCTGACCAGGGACGCGTCCGACGTGGCGGCGCGGTTTGACATTATTGACGCGCCGGAGGTGATCTCGCTGCACGAATCGCCCACGCTGGCGATCCGGCGCAAGCTCAACTCATCGCTGGTTCAGGCCATGATGGCTGTGAAGGACGGCAGGGCGAAGGCGGTCGTTTCGGCGGGTTCCACCGGCGCGATCCTGGCGGGCGGCATGTTCCGCGTGGGCCGCATTCATGGCCTGGACAGGCCCGCCCTGGCGCCGCTGGTGCCGGGCCGGAAAAAGCCGTTCTTGCTGATTGACGCGGGCGCGAATGTGGACTGCCAACCCCGGTTTTTGGAACAGTTCGGACTGATGGGCGCGGTCTATATGCAGCAGGTCGAAGGCATCGCAGCGCCGAATGTGTGCCTGGCCAACATCGGCGAAGAGCCCGAAAAGGGAGACCAACTGGTCAAAGAAGCGTACCAGCTGATGAGCGCGCAGACCGCCTATAAGTTCGGCGGGAACGTCGAGGCGCGTGAAATCCCCATGGGTCAGGCGGACGTGGTGGTCTGTGACGGATTTGTGGGCAATGTGATCCTGAAATACACGGAAGGGCTGGCTTCGGCATTGATGGGCCTTCTGAAGGACGCCATGATGTCCACCACGCGGTCCAAGATCGGCGCCTTACTGCTGAAGCCAGCGCTGAAGTCGTTCAAGAACATCATGAATACGGAAGAGCATGGCGGCGGGCCACTGCTGGGATGCAAGGGCGCTGTGATCAAAGCCCATGGCAACAGCTCTGCCAAGGCGTTCATGAATGCGATAAGGCAGGCGCGCAAGATGATCGAAGGCGACGTCGTAGGCCATATTGAAAGGGGACTCGCGGGCCTGTCCGCGAAGGAAGCGAATCAGAACGAGCAGGAGGGTTAAGCGAATGATCTATGATAAAGTGGTCGAATTGGTCTGCGAACAGTTGCCGGTGAAAAAAGAAAAAGTCACCATGGACTCGAGGCTGCTCGAGGATCTGGGCGCAGACAGCGCCAACGTGATGATACTGGTCATGGACCTGGAGCAGGCGTTTGACGTCACGGTGGATGACGACGTGCTTTCCGATATCCACACCGTGGGCGACATCGTGAACTACCTAAAGGAACACACGAACAAGGACTGACGAGATGGAATTAGCGAAGTTTATGGACGCGCTTGGATACCGATTCAAGGATGCGCGCCTGCTGCGGGTGGCGCTGACGCACCCTTCATATGGCGTCGAACACGATGTGCCGCACTATCAACGGCTGGAGTTTCTGGGCGACGCGGTGCTGGAACTGGCGGTGTCCAGGCACCTGTACCTGCACCAACAGGACCTGAGCGAAGGGAAGCTCTCACGGGTCCGCGCGGCGCTGGTTCGCGAGGAGTCGCTTTTCGAAGCGGCGCGCCCGCTGGGCATCCGCGAAATGGTCATGTTGTCGGGCGGCGAGGAGCGCAGCAAGGGCCGGGACAAACCGTCGATCATTTCAGACGTGTTCGAAGCGATTCTGGGCGCGGTCTATCTTGACGGCGGCATCCACGAGGCTTGTGAACTGGTCTACCGCGCGCTGGGCGAGCGGCTGTCCAAGGTCAGCATCGAGGAGGATCCGCTGGATTACAAGACGCGCCTGCAAGAGGCGGTGCAGAGTGCAGGCGGCATCACGCCAACCTATGAGCAGATCGGCCAAGGCGGCCAGCCGCACAAACCGTATTTTGAGATGCGCGTGCTGAGTGGCGATAAGGAGATCGGCAAGGGTGCCGGTCAGAGCAAGCGCGCGGCTCAGCAGCAGGCTGCCAAGGACGCGCTGAGCAGGATGTAACAACCTACGAAGGAGAACGACCCATTTGCGGCTAAAGAGACTGGAAATACAGGGCTTTAAATCCTTCGCGGACCGAACGGTCATGACGTTTGAGGACGGCATCACCGGCATTGTCGGTCCGAACGGATGCGGAAAAAGCAACATATCCGACGCGGTCCGTTGGGTGCTGGGCGAGCAGAGCGCAAAGACGCTGCGCGGCGCCAAGATGGAGGACGTCATTTTTAACGGTACAGAAAAGCGCCGAAAATTGTCGTACTGCGAAGTGGCACTGGTTTTTGACAACGAGGACCGGGCGCTGGCGGTGGACTATGCGGAGGTCGCGGTGGCGCGGCGGGTGTACCGGAACGGGGACAGCGAGTATTCCATCAACAAGGTGCAGTGCAGGCTCAAAGACGTGATCGAGCTGTTCCGGGACACCGGCATCGGCAAAGAAGGCTATTCGCTGATCGGCCAGGGCCGGATCGACGAAATCCTGTCGGTCAAATCGGAGGACCGCCGCCAGATCTTTGAAGAAGCCGCGGGCATCGTCAAATACAAGGCCCGCAAGACCGAGGCCGAACGCCGGATCGACAACACGCGGCAGAACCTGGAGCGCGTTGACGACATCATCTCAGAGCTCAGTTTGCGCATGGAGCCGCTCAGACAGCAGGCGGAGGACGCCCGGGAGTACCTGCAACTGACGGACGAGCTGAAAAAGCTGGAGCTGAACGTGTTCATCGTCCGATCAGAGCGGTATCAGGAGCGCCTTAAGGAACTCGCCGCGTCCATGGAGTCCATGAAAACTGCGCTGACCGAGGCCGAGGCGGAACACGCCAAGGCCGAGGAAGAGCGCGAGATCGGGCAGGAAAGCCTGTCTCTGCTGGAGGCACAGGCCGCGGACTGCCGCGAGCGTGTGCAGGACATGATTCGCGTCGTGGAGGCGGGCGAAGGCCAGGTCAAGCTGGTCTCGGAGCGCATCGCCGCAGCGAAGCGCGACCATGAGCGCTTGGCCCAGGATCTGCGCGCGGCGGAGCAGGGAGAGGGCGGCGTGGACAAGCAGCTCACACTGCTCTCTGACCGTATTGAGATTGAGGCGGGCCAGATCGAGTCCGCGTCCGGGCAACTGAAAACCGATGAGGCCGAGCTCAGCCGCCGTGAAGGCGCGCTCGCTGAGGGTGAGGCCCACATCGAGCAGCTCAAAGCGGAATTGATCGACGCCATGAACCGGCTGTCCGATGTGCGCAGCGAACAGGCGCGGTTGAGCGCCATGCGCGAAGCGCTTCAGGCCCGGATCGCTTCCCTGAACGAGGAAAACAGCCTGGGCGTGGACGACGGGCATCAATTGCAATTGAGGGCCGACGACGCCAAAGAGCGGTATGAGATGGAGCTGGCCGAAAAGGAGGCGCTGGAGCAGCAGGTCTCCGAATCGGTGGAGCGGGTGCGTGTGCTGGGCGAGCGCACAGAGGAGCTGACCGAGGCGGTGCAAAAGTTGACCGCGCGGCGCCAGGAACTCTCGTCCCGCCTCAAGGTGCTGGAAGAGATGCAGCGCGACTATGAGGGCTATCAGCACTCGGTCAAGAACGTGCTGCTTCAGGCGCGAAGGCAACAGAACAGCGGCGTACACGGCGTTGTGGCGAACCTGATCACCGTGCCCAAAGAGTTGGAACGCGCCATCGACATGGTGCTGGGCGGCGCGCTGCAGAACGTGGTCGTAGACCGCGAAGAGGACGCCAAGCGCATGATCGACTTCCTGCGCAACAACCGGTTGGGCCGCGCCACGTTCCTGCCCATTTCGGCGGTGCGCGGTCGGACGTTGGACCAGAACGAACGAAAAGCGCTCAGCATGCCGGGCTGCGTGGGCCTGGCGAGCGAGCTGATCTCATACGAAGCGCAGTATCAGGGCGTCATCGACAACCTGTTGGGCCGCACTGTGGTCGCAGAAAACCTGGACGCGGGCATCGCGATCATGCGGGCCGGACGTCACCAGTTCCGGTTGGTCACGCTGGACGGCGACGTCATGCATAGCGGCGGCTCCATGTCCGGCGGCAGCGTACAGAGCCGGGTGACGAGCCTGCTCTCGCGCGAGCGCGAAGTGGCGGAGCACAAGGCGGAGCTGGACCAGACCGAAGCGTCGCTGCAGCATGCCCAGACGGACCTGAGCGCGATGGACGTGGATCGGCAAGAGCTAAAGCGCGAACGAGGCGAGCTTTATGACCGGCTCCATCAGCAGGAGATCGCCTGCGCCCGGGAAGAGGCACACCTAAAGGCCGCGACGGACGAGTTGTCCGCCCACACGGAGCGCACACAGCGCGTGGAAGGCGCGAAGGCCCAGCTGACAGAGCAGCTCAGCGAGGTCGTGCGCTCCTTGGAGGGCCTCACGGGCCAGCAATCCGGCGGCCAAGCGCAGAACGAGACCAAGCAGCAGCAGATCGCGGAGATGCAAAAAAAATTGCTCGCCCAGCGCGCGGAAACCACTGCGCTGCGCGAGCGGGTGCAGAACGCGCGGATCGCCCTGGCGGCGCAGGAGCGCGGCTTGCAGTCGCTGACGGCAGACCACAAGCGGCTGACGCTGCAGCGGACCGACATCGCGCGGCTGCTAACGGAGAACGTGGCGCTGCTGAAGGAATGCGAAGAAGGGCTTTTGATGGACGAGGCGCAGTTGGTCGCGGACCAGGCGGCGCTTCATGAGCGCAAGGCCGAGCTTGAGTCGATCCGCGAGGCGTTCCGCGCCATCGATGAAAAGCGGACCGGCATGCAGGCGCGCCTGCGCGAGCTGAACGAGCAGATTGACCGGCTGCGCGCGCAGGCCGACGAGGTCACAGACCGTGCGCACCGCGCGGAGATGCAGTTGCAGCGAATCGAGGCCGAGTACAGCCAGATGACGGACCGCATCTGGGAGGACTACGAGCTGACATTGGAAGGCGCGGATGCGTTCC
>JAVBTW010000283.1:0-13973 GCA_031555975.1 Eubacteriales bacterium | reverse complement strand
TATACATGTTCGCATCGCTGCTATCGGCGATGGCGGGCGTGATCATGTCGAGCCAGTTGCGCGCGGCGCATCCGGCGACGGGCGAGGCGTGGGAGATGAACGCGATTGCCGCGGTGGTGCTGGGCGGCACGAGCATGTCAGGCGGCGTGGGGAGCATTGGCGGCACGATCATCGGGGTGTTGGTGATCACCGTGCTGAATGACGGCATGATCATGATGGGCGTTTCCAGCTTTTGGCAGATGGTGATCAAGGGCGTCGTGATCGTGCTGGCGGTGGTCATTGATCTGATACAGAAAGACCTGCAGAAAAAAGTCGCCCTCCAGGCGCGCGGATGAGCGACGTGAAAGGCGCGGGATGATCAATCAGTGGGAGGAGTTTTGCGGATGAACCCGATGGAACTGCAGCGAGTCGCCAACGCGCGCCGCGCGGACGCGGTGACCATGATCGCGAGGGCAAAGACCGGGCACACGGGCGGCGCGATGAGCTGCCTGGACATTCTGACGTGCCTGTACTATGAGGTGATGAACACGCGGCCAAGCGACCCCGCATGGGCCGGGCGCGACCGATTCCTGCTGAGCAAGGGCCACAGCGTAGAAGGATATTTCGCGATATTGGCGGATCTGGGCTTTATCGAGCGCGCCGAACTGCGCGCGTTTTCGCAGCCCGGCTCGCGCCTGATCGGCCACCCGACCAACAAGGTGCCCGGCATCGAGCTGTGCACAGGCGCGCTTGGGCATGGACTGAGCGCTGGGGTGGGCATGGCGCTGGGCGCGAAACGGACCCGACAAGACTGGCGCACATACGTGGTCATGGGCGACGGCGAGCAGGCTGAAGGCTCCGTTTGGGAGGCCGCGATGGCGGGCGCGCATTACCAGCTGGACAATCTGTACGCGATCATTGACCGCAACGGGCTGCAGATTTCCGGGTCAACCGAGTCGGTGATGGCGCTGGAGGACTTTGCGGCCAAGTGGCGCGCGTTTGGGTGGGACGTCGCGGAGATCGACGGCCACGATTTCAGCGCGCTGCTCGGCTACTTTCATGGCGCTCATTCGGCGGGAAGGCCACACTGCCTGATCGCCAAGACGGTGAAAGGCAAGGGCCTTCCGTTCGCTGAAAACCGCGCCGACTGGCATCATCATGTGCCGTCGCCGGAGCAGGTCGCCATGGCTTATGAAGCGCTGGGCGTGGAAGGGGTGAGTTGGGCATGAGGAATGCGAGAAAAGCGATCACGTCAACGCTGTTGGCGCTCGGAAAACAGGACCCGACGATCTTCGCGCTGTGCACCGACTCGCGCGGTTCGGTGACGATTGGCGAGTTTGCAAACGAACTGCCCAACCAGTTCGTTGAATGCGGCATAGCTGAGCAGGACGCTGTGGGCATCGGCGCCGGGCTGGCCAACGCGGGCCTGAAGCCGTTCGTGTGCGGCCCCGCCTGCTTCTTTTCCATGCGCGCGGCGGAACAAGTCAAGGTCGATATGGCGTATTCGGGCATGAATGTCAAGGTGATCGGCGTCTCGGGCGGCGTGAGTTATGGCGCGCTGGGCACCACGCATCATGCCACGCAGGACGTGGCGCTGATGCGGGCGATTCCGAACATGACGGTGATTTTGCCGTGCGACTACGCGCAGGCTGTGGCCATGACGCGCGCGCTCGCGGACTTCGACGGCCCGGTATACGTGCGCGTAGGGCGCGGCGACGTGGCCGACGTGTACCCGGACGGTGCGCCCTTTGAAGTTGGCAAGGCTAACCTGCTTCGGGACGGCGCGGACGTGAGCCTGATCGCAACGGGTGAAATGGTGGCGCGGGCGCTGGAGGCTGCGCAGTCGCTGCAATCGGAGGGCATCTCCGCGACGGTCCTGGACGTGCACACACTGAAGCCGCTCGATGAGGAGGCGGTGCTTGGAGCGGCCGCAACCGGCGCCGTCGTGACGGTCGAGGAACACACGGTGGCGGGCGGCCTTGGTGGCGCGGTTGCAGAGCTGTTGTGTCAAAAAAAGCCCACGCGGATGAAGATTCTGGGTCTGCCTGTGGAGCCGCTCTATAATGGCGCGGCAGCGGATGTCTTTGAGCACTATGAGCTGACCGCATACGGGATTGCCAGCGCGGCCAAGTCGTTGATCGGGAGGGCATAGGGCGATGAAATATGTGCTGGCCATCGACCAGTCCACATCCGGCAGCAAGGCTGTGCTGATTGACTCGCGCGGAACCGTGGCGCGCAAGGCGTCCATGCCGCATGCACAGTATCACCCCGCGCCGGGGCGCGTGGAGCACGACGCGGCGGAGATCTGGCGCAATGTGCGGTCGCTCATCGCCGAGGTCTGGACAGATGGCATCCAGGCGCTCAGTATGGCCAATCAGCGCGAGACGACGGTCGTTTGGGACAGAAAGACGGGCGAGCCGGTCTGCCCAGCGGTGGTGTGGCAGGATGTGCGCGGCGAGGGCATCTGCAGAATGCTGGCCGCGGACGCGGACGAGGTGCTGCGGCGCACCGGACTGAAGCTGTCGCCCTATTATCCGGCCGCTAAGCTGACGTGTGTGCTGGAGGAGCGCCCAGACATCCGGGCACGCGCGGAGATGGGCGAGTTGTGTGCGGGCACCATCGACAGTTATCTGGTCTACCGACTGACCGGCGGCGCGGTGTTCGCGACGGACGTGTCAAACGCCAGCCGTACCCAGCTTTTTGACATTCACACATTGCGCTGGTCCGACGCGCTGCTGCGGATTTTCAGCATCCCCAAGTCGATGCTCGCGCCGGCGATCCTGCCCTCGGACGCGGCGTTCGGCGAATATGGCGGTGTGCCGATCACGGGCGTTTTGGGCGACAGCCACGCGTCGCTGTTCGGGCACGGCTGCCATGCGCCTGGCATGGTCAAGACCAGCTATGGCACCGGCTCGTCGATCATGATGAACGTTGGCGAGCGGCCTGTCTTTTCTCAGAATGGGCTGTCCGCGTCCGTGGGATACGGCTTTGGCGGCAAAGTGTGTTATGTGCTCGAGGGGAACATCACATGCTCTGCGGACACACTGATGTGGCTGCGTGACGACCTGGGCCTGATTGATGACTTCGGCAATGTGGAGGCCATCGCGCGGTCGGTGGATTCAACGGAAGGTGTACAGCTGGTCCCCGCGTTTTCCGGTCTGGGTGCGCCGTACTTTGACAGCAGCGCGCGCGCGATCCTGTGTGGGATGAGTCGGGGTACGAAAAAGGCGCATGTGGTCCGCGCTGCGCTGGAATCCATCGCGCAGCAGAACGCGGATGTGCTCGATGCCATGGCGCGGGACGCTGGCGCGCCGGTCTCGGTGCTCAACGCGGATGGCGGCGGCAGCGTGAATCGGCTGTTGATGCAGATGCAGGCGGACCTGGTGCCGTGCAAAGTGTGCGCGTCGGGGGAGGCGGACCTGACGGCGCTGGGGGCGGCGCGGATGGCGGGGCTGGCCGTCGGGCTGTATCAAGTGTTCGAGCCGGTGCCGCATAGGGCAGCGTATGAGCCTGTGATGAACGACACCCGGCGGAATCAAATGAGAGCTGCATGGGCGGACGCGGTCCGCCGTGCGCGATAGGAGGGACACCATGTCCACATTCGGCGTTTTGATTTCCAATCGATCCTTCTTCCCAGACCATCTGGTGTTGACCGCCCGCGCACAGTTGCTGAAAAAGCTCCATGAGTGGGGCCATGAGGTGATTGCCCTTTCGGAAAGCGATACGCACATGGGCCAGACGATGACGTATGAGGAGGCCCAGAAGTGCGCCAAACTGTTCCGGGACAACCGGGACCGGATCGACGGCGTCATCATCTGCCTGCCCAACTTTGGCGAGGAGGCGGGCATCGCGGACGCCATCCGCCTGTCTACGCTGGATTGTCCGGTCCTGATCCAGGCCTGCGACGACGACTACTCAAAGCTGCAGTTGGAGAACCGGCGCGACGCGTTTTGCGGCAAGCTGAGTCTGTGCAACAACTTGCGTCAGTACGGCATCAAGTACTCCTTGACCGCCCGCCACACCTGCGCCATTGAATCGGACGAGTTTGCGCTCGATGTCTTGCGGTTCGGCAAGGTCTGCGCGGTCGTCAAGGCCATGCGCACCGCGCGCATTGCGCAGATTGGCGCGCGGGTGAAGCCATTTCGGACGGTGCGGTACAGCGAAAAGCTGCTGCAGCGTTCGGGCATCACGGTGGAAACCGAGGACTTTTCGGAGATCTTGGCCGACATCGGGGCCTTGAATGAAGAGAAACGGATCGCGGACAAAGTTGAAGAGATCCGCGCCTATGCCAAGATTCAAGACGGCATCGCGGACGAGAAGGTCACGCTGCAGGCAAAATTGTGCATCGCCATCGAGGACTGGATGGACGCACACCACTGCGACGCCAGCGCCATCATGTGTTGGGACAGCGTGGAAGCGAATTACGGCTGTGCAGCCTGCCTGTCCATGTCCATGATGGGCATGAAGGGCTTGCCGTCGGCCTGCGAAACGGACGTGATGGGCGCGCTGTCGATGTTGGCGCTGCTCAGGGCATCCGGTGTGCCGCCGATCTATCAGGATTGGAACAACAACTACAAAAACGAACCCAACAAGTGCATCAACGTCCATTGCAGCAACTATCCGTCGTGCGCCTTTGATCAGACGCCCGAAATCGGAAACCTGGACATTCTGGCCACCACGCTCGGCGCCGAGGTCAGTTTCGGCGCGCTGAAAGGCCGCGTGAAACCGGGCCCCATGACCTACCTGAAGCTGTCCACCGATGATGAACGCGGCATCATCAAGTGCTACCTTGGCGAAGGCGCGTTTACGGCTGATCCCTTGCCGACCTTCGGTGGCGTGGCGGTATGTGAGGTGCCGGACTTGAACGGGCTGATGCGCCATCTGACCCGGAACGGGTACGAACATCATGTGGCGCTGGTCCAGGCGGAAGTTGCGGATGTGTTGGAGGAAGCGCTGGGCATTTACCTGGGATGGGAAGTCTACCGCCACGGCTGATGATCTCCGCACACAAGGAACACAAAGGGAGTCGCGACCATGGATGCCCTTCATATGCGGGTCGAGGCGCGGCCTCGGTACACACGCGAAGAACTTTCGGCATACGTTGACCACGGGACCCTTATCTCTCAAGGAGGTCATCTGTATGCCCATTCTGTTCCCTGGTCAAGGCGCTTCACTCGTCTTGAGCAGCCTTCCTTTTGTAGAAAATTCGACAGCATCCGTAACAGGGCTTGGCAACGGAGGCCCAAACTATTGTTTGGGCGGTGCGCCTGCCGACTCGACCTACCACCTTAACCGGACCGGACACAACAATTTTGTCCCATTCACAATGACCATCGCGGGCGTCGTCATCCCCGCGTATTGCCTCCAACTGGACCTCGACGGTCCCATTGGCGGCCAGAATGAACCCTACACAAGCGGCCCTCCGGCGGTACTCATGCCCACGCTCAGCCAGCGCCAACGGCTCATGCTCAATTACATCGCGGGCAACGAATATCCCGTTGTCACAGCCGCTGCGATGTGGGCCGCGCTTGGCGTCAATGCCACTGCTGCGCCGCCTTTGAACGATGCGGACGCATATGCGGTTGTGCAGACCGCGGTGTGGCTCACCACCGGTGATTTGAATGCGGGCGAAGCCATCTTCATCAACTGCGCAGATACAGATCCGCACGTCAAAAACGCGCGCCTGGTCCAGGCAGTCAACGTGATCGTTGCGGCTGCCGGCGCGTATGCGGACGCTGTGATCGCCGGTCAAGTGAGCGCTTCATCCGTGATCCCAAGCGCGGGACTGTGTGCGGGATCAGCCGGTACCGGCTTGTTTCAGGACTGCAGACCCATCGACTGCTGCAACTTGGACATGGCGCCAGCCGATCCAGCGGAGCCCTATTTGCTGATACAGAACTGCCCGACTGACCTGCGCTGCATGTGCGGACAGTTGATCTTGGGTCCGTTTGTGATCGAATCGAACACGACTGGCACACCGGCCATTGCCATCACATCCGCATGCGACCCGTTGTTCTCGTTCACCTTTGTGGACGCATGCGGCGCGCCCATCGCCGCGCCGGGCATTGGCACGGTGTTCTACCTGGCCTTACGCTCGTCTAAGTGCAGCTTTACCATCAACATCACGCTGACGACCACCGCCACCGTCACGCAGATCAACTGGATGGAGGCGGCTGATGCGGCGCTACAGCACCTGCTTGCGCCTCTTACGGATGTGAGCGTGATCGTGACCAGCGAAACGCTCAGCATCACCATCCGCGTACCGTTTGCCTTCGAGGAGTTGTTTCCGTCTCAGCCACAGCTTCCGGTACAGCCGGGCGATTTCCATCAGTCCTTCAGCGCGCGCAGCAGGGGCGAGAATACCAACATCAATATCAACAACAATACCAACAGCACCAACGCAAACACGAACCTGAACCAGCAATTGAGCAATTTGATGGGAGTCCTGTCCGCGATGGGCGGATTCGGCGGTTTTCATCCGTGGTTCAACGGGCAGTTTCCACAGCCTCCGTTCCCGCCTCAATGCCCCCCCGGCATGAGTTTTGTGCCGGGCATTGGGTGCGTCCCCGGTGGCGAACCCTGCCCGCCCGGCACTCAACCGGGCTGCGTGCCCAACAATGGCCGCTTCTGCCCGCCGGGCACACACTACGTACCCGGCCGCGGTTGTGTCGCCAACAACGCTGAACCTTGCGCGCCGATCTGTCCGCCAAACTGCGGTCATCGGCCTTGCGGCCCGGGCCGCTGCAATCTGTGCGACCGCGACTGATGCATAGAAAAAAGGGCCGCCGTGCTGATGACAAACAGCACGGCAGCCCCCATTTTCGGCACTTTACGCGAATTCTAGGCAGCGCTTGCGGTAGTGCAGATAGTTTTCCAGGGTGACTTCCTCGGGAACGCCGTGATCACAGGTCGGGATGTAACCGCCGCGCGCCTTCATGGCGGGCAGGATGCGGTCCACCATGCGGTCGATGGCGTCCTTGCCTTTGGCCATTTCGCGCTTGTCGATGCCGCCCTGAATCCGCAGATCGGGATATTTTTTGCCCATGCCCAGCACATCGCAACCTGACGCCTGTTCGAATGGGCTCAAGTCGTTCATGCCGATCTCCCGATACAGGTCGATCACCGCATCGCTGTAGCCGTCCGTGTCCACTTGCAAATGCAGCTTTCGACCCGGCGCTGTGGCGGCCTGGCGGCGCTTCATGTTGCTGATCAGTTGCTGATAGTAGGGGAAGAGAAACTCGCGGACCATATCCGGCGAGATCAGCGGGCCGTGGTTGTAGCAGATGTCCTCGGCGATGTAAAGCTCATCGATGGGCAAGCGCTGCTGGTGGCGCTCGATGACGCTGTCGGCCAAGGACAGCCAGGCCTTCATGCAGGCGTGGATCAGGTCCGGATCGTCGTAGAACATGTACAGCAGTTGCTCCGGGCCAATCAGCGAGCGCAGGTACATGTAGCCGCCAACGAGGCTTTGGCCCACAAACAGGCCCTGAAGCGCCTTTTGTTCCGCGTCCTTCAGGTATCCGTCCATCTTTTCCTGACGGATGGGCGTCTTGGGGTCCATGCGCCACAGGCAGCGCTCTTCGAATGTGCGCATGTCCTCGACCGGGTGGGTGACGTATTCGGGCATGAAGCCATTGCGCCTGCCCTTAAAGCACAGCACACCGCGCCCCGCGAAGTCCTGGACCAGTTCGTAGTCGCCCCGGTCCTCGAGCACCTTCTCCTCAAAAATGGGCTCAAAGCCCGCTTCACACCAGCCCAGCGCACCGAGATCCACCCGGCCCTGAGGGTCGTAGCCAAACAGGGCGCTGAGGTCCGCGTCCTGCGCGAGACCCTCTTCGCGCTGCCACTTTTCCAGCGAGTAGAACCCGAATTCTTTTTGGTACAGTCCCGCGCCAGGCACGATGTCGTAGAAATCCCAATACTTGCGCGCGCCGGGCGTCATATCCGCCTTGGGTATCCTGTTTGCGAGTGTAGGATTCATGTGTCACTCTCCTTATTTCTTGATGGATTCGATCGGCATGATTGCAGTGCTGAATGTCCTGTGCTTGAGGGTGGCTGTCACAAGCGCTGCTCTGCATACTGGAGCTGCCACTCAATCCAGCTGCCAAAGTATGCCTCCAGCCCTTCGACAGCGCCCGTTTCGCCGAGGCAGTCGAGGTGTTCGTTCAGGTAGAGAAAGTACGTGTTGTAGCAGTAGTAGCCTAGTCGCTCCGGGCGCAGACGGTACGGGATGCCGTGGTCCGACAGCGCCGATTCAAACGAGGCGCGCGCCCAATCTTCCGGACACATGAACCAGGCGTCGCGCTCGGGTGGGGCAATCCTGGGATCGTCCCAGTCAACGATGAAGTAGTTGTCGCCCTGTACGAGTACGTTGCCACCGGCGTCGCCGTGGGTCAGGTACATGTGCGACTGATCGCCTGCGCATCGGTCCGCGAACTGGACGAGCCGGGCCGCTCGATGCTGCATGGTGCCGCGGTTCGCCTCAAGCACAGCCAAGGCGCGCGCGGTGGACGCGTTATGCGCGTTTTCAGCAAGCGTCGCCCAGCGATTGAAGAACACGGTCGCGCTGTCCGATCCAAAGCGCTCTCGCGGCAGGTCCAAGCCGTCACAGGGAACGGCATATACCTGGGCGAGCATCTGATACTCTGGAATCTTGGTTTCGTCCGTCTCCATGTTTTCGCCGTCAATCCATTCGAACAGGCCCAACACAGCGCCATCGTATCGCGCGCAAAGGCAGCCGTCCGCTGTCTTTACGATTCGGCTGACGAAGTCCAGGCCGTGCTCATGCAGGCGCTCGAGGGCGGGAAAACTGCGCTCATAGATGGACTGATGAATGGAATAATCCAGCTTGAGAAAGTAGCGCCCGCCATCAGCTTTGAGCTGCCAAGTCTCGCCATAGAATCCGCGCTTTGCTGGTTCCAGCGACTGTGGCGACAAGCCGTACGTTTGTCGGATCCATTCCATCAACTGAGTTTTGTATGCTGCGCTGCGCTGAACGTTGCTGTACATGCGGTATCAACCTCCCATACGGTATGATTATACAGTATGTGGCGCGCATCGTCTAGTCCTCAGTCCATCATTGTTGAGACAACTGCTGGCGTTAGGATGACACGGCGGTGGGGCCAAGACAGGATTTCAGGCGGAAAAGGGCCTTGCCTTATCGCGAAAGTGAGCGTATGATAAACGGGGACGGCTACACAGGGTTTCCATGGCGCACACAGCCAATGGGGAGGAGCAACGCATGTTTCAGCCGAAGGGCATCGATCTGAGCAAAAGCAACACCTATTCCACGGAGGGGCGTCACAACCTGGTGCGCATCGACAATCTGCTCACGCCGGGGATCGACCCGGCAGCGCCGTTTGATTCGCTGGAATTTTCGCGCTTGGTGGCAGCGCTCAGCGCCGCGCGCGCCAAGGGAAGGCCGATTGTTTGCTTTATCGGAGCGCATGTGATCAAGTGCGGGCTGTCCCGCTATCTGATCCGCCTGATGGAGCAGGGATTCATCACGCACCTGGCAGGAAATGGCGCGGGCAGCATCCACGACTTCGAGCTGGCCTATCTGGGCGGCACATCCGAGCATGTGCCGACCGCCATTGAGGACGGCAGCTTTGGCATGTGGGAGCAGACCGGACGCTGGATGAACGAAGCCATCTCTGAAGGCCACCGCCGGGGTATGGGATATGGCCAAAGCCTTGCTGAGTATGTGGACGCCAACAAGTCCAAGTTCCCCCATTTGGAAGACTGCGTGTTTTATCGGGGCTATCAGATGGGGGTGCCGGTGACATACCATGTGACGATTGGCACAGACATCATACATCAGCATCCGATCGCGGATTTTGCGGCCATCGGCGGCGCCAGCGGGGTGGATTTTTCCTATTTTTGCGCTTCGGTTGCGGCGCTCTCAGACGGCGTGTACATGAACATCGGCTCTGCGGTGACCGGCGCGGAGGTGTTCCTCAAGGCGCTGTCCATTGCGCGCAATCAAGGCTGGCCGGTTGCGCCGCTCACCACAGCCAACTTTGACATCATTCCGCTGGGCGATTACCGCTCGGATGTGTCCAGCGACCATTTCCACTACTATTACCGGCCGCGCAAAAACGTGCTCGTACGGCCCGTGTCGTTGGGCGGGCAGGGGCTGTATATAGAAGGAAACCACAAAGTGACGATTCCCAGCCTTTGGCAGCGGTTAACGGTGGAGGGAAGGGACCATGATTGAGCGCGTTTTTCTGCAAACGCACGAATTGGAGCGCATACTGCTCACCATCAAGGACGTCACTGTCTGCCTGCTTGGCGATGTGTGCGTGGACGTCTATTGGCGCTGCGACATGCGCAAGAGCGAGCTGTCGCGTGAGACGCCGCACCATCCGCTGCCGGTCGTGGACGAGCGGGTTTCTCTGGGCGCCGGCGGCAATGTGGCGGCGGTGATGTGCGATCTGGGCGCGCGTGTGCTGCCGGTGTCGGTGGTGGGCCATGATTGGCGCGGCCAGCTGCTGCGCGCGGGTTTCGAACAGCGGGGCATCTGTCAGGACTACTTGGTGACATGCGAAGACCGGGTTACGCCCGCTTATTGCAAACCGCTGAGAATGGGGATATCAGCAGTCGCGTATGAGGACCCGAGGCTGGACTTTGAGAACTGGCGCGGGCTTTCGGCCGACCATGAAACGCGGTTGATCGATGCGCTGAGGCGCGCAAGCGCACAGGCGGACGTGATCGCGGTGGCCGATCAATTCCGATTCGGGGCGGTGACGGACGCATTGCGCTCGGCACTTTCTGGGCTTCACAAGCCCGTGGTGGTGGACAGCCGCGACCGTGTGACGGCGTTTTCGGGGATGATGGTCAAGCCCAACGAGATCGAAGCCGCCGCGGCGGTGGGCGTGTCTGGCGAGGCAAAAGTGAACGCGGACAACTTTGCCCAGGTTGCGCTTGCGCTGTCGAGTCAAATGGGCGCGCCCGCGATTGTGACCTTGGGAAATCAAGGCGCATTGTGGACGGATGGGGGCATGGTATCCCATGCACCGGGGCTGATCGTGCCGCCTCCGGTGGACATTGTGGGCGCGGGCGACGCGTTTCTTGGGGCCTTTTGCTGTGCGTTGGTCGCGGGCGCGCCGGGTCCCAAGGCGGTCGCGTTTGCGAACATTGCGGCCGCGGTGACGGTCCGGAAAATCGGGACCACCGGAACCGCGACACCGGATGAGATCCGGAGCGCATTTAGGGAAGGTGAATGGCAGCATGGCGATTGAAATGTTGACGGAGCACAAACCGGGAAGAGATCAGATTCGGGCAGTGATCTTCGATTTCGATGGCACGATATCGACCTTGCGCTCGGGTTGGGAACAGGTCATGCGGCCGCTGATGATCGAGATGATTGGCGGCGGCGCCAATGTGCCCGGGCTGGAGCGGGACGTCGATGCGTATATCGAAGAATCGACCGGCGTTCAGACCATCTTCCAGATGCGCTGGTTGGCGGAGCAGACGGCTCGGCATGGCTTTGCGGAAGCGCGGGACGAGTGGTGGTACAAGCAGGAATACAACCGTCGGCTGACCGCGTTTATCGCCGATCGCAAGGCCATGCTGCGCAGTGGCGCAGCCGCACCGGGGGCGTTCATGATCGCCGGCGCCATGGACTTCTTGTACGCATTGCGGGCCGCCGGACTGCATCTTTATGTGGCGAGCGGAACGGACGAGGCGGACGTGATTGACGAAGTGCGGCTGTTGGGCCTGTCCGATTGCTTTATTCGCGTGGTTGGCGCACCGCCGGGCAGGGCGGCGTGTCCGAAAGGAGAGCTGATCCGCGCGCTGATGGAGGACGCGGGGCTCACGGGCGCGCAGCTGGCCGTCGTGGGCGACGGCAAGGTCGAGATCGCGCTTGGCTCCGGGTGCGGCGCGTTTGCGTTGGGCCTTGCGAGCGACGAGGCGCATCGCAGCGGCGTCAACGAAACCAAGCGCAGAAAACTGACGGATGCCGGCGCCTCGGCCATTGCAGGTGACTTTCTGGACAGGGCAGCGCTGCTTTCGTTGCTGCTGGGGACATGAAGCTGACCGAACACAAAGAGAGTGACAGGAGGAAGTACGCTTGATGGCATCGATTGATTTGATCGGCAACGCGCACATTGATCCGGTGTGGCTGTGGCAGTGGCAGTACGGTTTTGCGGAGATCAAGGCGACGTACCGCGCTGCGCTGGACCGGATGGGTGAGTTCCCGGACTTTGTCTTTACCTCCGCCTGCGCCGCCTATTTCGACTGGGTGGAACAAAACGCGCCGGAGCTGTTTATAGAGATCAAGCGCCGCGTGCGTGAGGGCAGGTTTGCCATCACCGGTGGGTTTTGGGTCCAGCCGGACTGCAACATTCCGTCCGGCGAGGCGCTCTGCCGCCATGCGCTGTACAGCCAGCGCTACTTTCATGACAAGTTTGGTTTGACCGCCAAGGTGGGCTACAATGTCGATTCCTTTGGACACAACGGCATGTTGCCCCAGATCTACAGAAAATCGGGCATGGTTGCCTATGTATTCATGCGCCCGGGACGCCATGAAAAGGACATTGAACCCAACCTGTTCCTCTGGCGCAGTCCGGACGGCAGCGAACTGCCCGCGTACCGGATTCCCATGAGCTATGGCGACTGGCCCGGCAATGCCGACTTGAGCGCTTACGACAAAGGTTTGAGCAACACCATCATCAAGATCCTGGAGACGCAGCGGATCGCGGAGGCGCAATGCCTGCCGCAGATGTGCTTTTACGGTGTGGGCAATCATGGCGGCGGACCCACCATCACCGCGCTGCGCGCCATCGAGGCCTATCGCGCCGAACACCCAGGCGCGGTGCGGTACGCGTCGCCCGAACGGTTTTTTGAGGACAAAAACACAGCCGGGCTGATGGTCGTGGCGGAGGATCTGCAGCACCACGCAAGCGGCTGTTATTCGGCCAATGCGAGAATCAAGATGCTGAACCGCAGGGCGGAAAACCGGCTTCTGACCGCGGAGAAGCTGATGACGACAGCATACCGGCTCGCTGATCTTCCATACAAGAGCGACTTGCTTGAGCGCGCCTGGCGCAAGCTGATGTTCAATCAGTTCCACGATATCCTGGCGGGCTGCTGCATCAAGGCCGCGTGTGAGGACGCGATCGAACAGTTTGGCGAAAGCCTGAATATCGCGGCCGAATTGTCCAACGCGGCGCTGCAGAGGATCGCCTGGAATGTGGACACCACCGGCGGCGAAAACCCGGTACTGTCCAAGGAGCGCGACTGGATGATCTGGGAGCGGGAAAACAGGGGTGTGCCGGTGATCCTGTTCAATCCGCACTCGTTCCCCGTGACAGTGCCGATGCGGATCAACAAGGAACTCATGGGCGTCACGAGAGCGGACGGGACGCCGGTGTTGATGCAGAAGATTCGAGGCGCGCAGACCAACGGCCGGGACAAATACAACACGCTGTTGCTGGCGGAGCTGCCGCCTCTGGGTTATGAAACCTATTGGGCGTTTAAGGAGCGCGGCTTTGACGTGGCCGGGACCCAGGTGTCCGCCGGTGAGTGGCATCTTGAGAACGAGCGCATTCGGGTTTTGTTCTCGGGCGAGACGGGGAACATGGCGTCCATCATCGACAAGGCCACAGGTGCTGAACAGCTTGCCGGACCCGCTTTCGCACAGGTGATCGACGAGACGGACAGCGACACCTGGGCCCACGGGATCTTTGCGTTCGCAAAGGAAGTCGGCAGGTTCGGCGAACCGACGATGCGCGTGATCGAGCAAGGTCCTCTGCGTGCCGCGCTCCGCGTCGAACAGCGGTTCGGAGATACCCTCTTGACACAGGACTACAGCCTTTCTGCGGGCAGCACCCAGATCGATGTGGCTGTGCGGATGGATGTGCGCATGCGGCACAGGCAGATCAAGCTGTGCTTCCCGGTCGCGGGCGAAGGGCTGATGCCGGTCTATTCCATGCCCTATGGCTTCATCGAAAAGGCGGCGGACGGACTGGAAGAGCCTGCGCAGCAGTGGG
>JAVBTW010000007.1:0-2999 GCA_031555975.1 Eubacteriales bacterium | reverse complement strand
GCCCATGCTCGACTGATCAAAGGGCCTGGTGACCTGCGGGTAGATGTAGTAAGGGTTCCCGGCGGAGTTGCTCAGCAGGCCCACGCCACTGCCTTTTAACATGCGGACAAGCTTCATGGGCTCCTCGGGGTCAAATGTCATGAAATCGGTTTTGTCCTCGCCGAAGCCGTAGGGATAGGGGTGGGCATCAAAGACGTTGAAGCGGCAGGCCACCAGGAAATCAGGGCCCATCTCCCTACCAACTTCCGTGATAATGTCCCTCAGCAGCCGGGTTCGATTCTCGAAACTGCCGCCGTACTTGCCCTCGCGCGTATGGCTGGCGAGCAGTTCACTGAGCAGATAGCGATGGCATGCCTTGATATCCACGCCCTCAAAACCGGCCTCCCGCGCCAGCTTTGCGGACCGGACGTAGTGCTCCACGAGGCCCTCCAGATACGCGTCCGTCACCAACGGGGCGGTTTCATCGATGCCGACGCGCGCGTCCAGCAGCGGGTCGTGCTGGGGGATGATCGGCTGCGCTGCATGGCCATCGGGGCGGGAATACCGGCCCGAATGCGTCAGTTGCAGCACATTGACCGGCTGCTGACCGTTGGCCTCTTGCGCGACGCGATTCGTCTTTTTGAGCAGTTTTGCGAACTCGCCCACATTCTGCTTCGTGAGCATCATCTGGAGCTGATTGGCCCGCCCTTCCGGCGCCACCGCACACGCCTCCCACCAGATTAGACCCGCGCCTCCGGACGCGAGGCGGGGGTACCTGCGCGCCACCAGTTCGGACGGGCTGCCGTCCGGATTGGAGTCACAGCCCTCCATGGGCAGAATGGCCAGCGCGTTCGGCGCGGTATGGACGCCCACTCGGACGGGCCTCGCCAGCATAGCCAGGTCCTCACTCAACTTGATTTCTACGCCCAGCTCACCGATCTTGCTTTTCAGATCGTCCAGGGTCTTGAAACGGAACACTTCATGCTTCGACATGTTCATCACCTTTCCGCCGTTCGTCCACAATCCATAAAAACTGAGTTTGTTCTTGATTAACTCACTCCGATGAAGCTATAATGGATTCGTTGAGATGATTATACAACAACCCTGCCTATGGATGTAACGAAAAGCTGGGATAAAATTGATAAAAGCTGGGGTATTCGTGTGATGAGTTCGCGAAATGTTGATTTGCTGAAGGTCTATCGCTCAGACGATAGCGAGGGTCTATACCACCACTTCCACAATGGCTATGAGATGGTGTATATCGAACAGGGGTGTTCGGAATTCATCATTGATCACGTTGCCGATCAATATGGACCGCAGAGCCTCGTATTCATCAATCATTTGGAACAGCACCGGATGAGGCCGCTGTCCACGCCGTATGTCCGGTATGTCTTGCTTGTCGACCCGGATTTCTTTGATCGCTTTGTGGCTGACCCGGTACTGTGTTCCATCTTCAAACAACGACCAGCCCATTTCACCCACGGCTTTCAACTCGATGATGCTGACGCCAGGTTTACGCTGGAGACCATTCCGAACAAAGACGGGCCTGACACCACGGGAGTTCAGGTTGGGCAAAGGTGAGCTGCTGAACGATGCGTTCACGACTTTTTTCCCATGAACAGAGTACGGTAAGTCCAAGACGTGAAATCGCGTTTTATGATACGAAACTCATGAAAGGGGCGACGACGATGTTGCTGTTGGATCGGATCCGGGAGATCGGTGTGGTGCCGGTGATCAAGCTGGACAGCCCGGAACAGGCGCTGCCGCTGGCGGGGGCCTTGGCGAAGGGCGGTGTACCGGTGGCTGAGGTGACTTTACCCCCGCGCTAGGCGCGCCTGTGGCGGCCATCTGCCAGGATGCGCTCAAGGCAGCGAGGGCAAAGGGCGTAAAAGTATCCTGCGACCTCAACTACAGGAAAAACCTGTGGACACGCGAGCAAGCGGGCGCGACAATGGCGACGCTGATGCCCTATGTGGACGTGTGCATCGCCAACGAGGAGGACGCGGCGGATGTGTTCTCGATTCACGCGGCATCGACGGACGTGACCAAGGGCGAGCTGAACAAGGCGGACTACATAGACGTGGCCAAACAGCTCACCGACCTGTTCGGGTTTCAGAAAGTGGCCATCACATTGCGCGAATCGATTTCCGCCAACGACAACAACTGGGCAGCCATGCTGCATGACGAGACCGGCGATTATTTCTCAAAGACCTATCCGGTCCACATCGTGGATCGCGTGGGCGGCGGCGACAGCTTCGGCGGAGGGCTGATCTACTCGCTGCTGAACGGCTATCAGCCGCAGGCTGCGATCGAATTCGCGGTGGCGGCAAGTTGCCTGAAGCACTCCATTGAGGGCGATTACAACTGCGTAACTGTGGACGAGGTGCAGAAACTCGCGGGCGGCGACGGCTCCGGCCGCGTGCAGCGGTGACGACCGTGTACGACTTGTTGATTCTCGTTATGTTTGATAACTCAGAAGGTCGTTGAGTCGTTCGAGGAGGAACTGGGTCGTGGCGCTTGTCATACGCGCACGATGCGGCCTTCCCTGCGCGGCTTCGCGCGGGGTTCGGGGCCTTCGCGGTAGCCCAGGAGCACGTTACATATTGGCACGAGGTCGTCCTCGATGCGCCACGTTTGCCGGAGTGCGCGGCCATAGTCCGTGTCGAACACTTCCTGTGTGCGGCCAATGTAGCATGCGCCTACGCCCAGAATGTGAGCGGCGAGTTGGATGTTCTCGGCGATCATGGCGGCGTCCTCGTGCGCATACTGCATGTTGAGCGCGAAGATCGTCAGCACGGTGGGTGCGCCGTAGAAGCCGTCCATCAGCGTCAGGTCGTCCTTGATGCTGGGCTGGTCGGCGGAGATCGACTTCGCCACCCCCTGCGGGTCCTGGTCTTTGAACTGCATGTGCCGGCTCAGGCGGCCCAGCTTTTCGTTGATCTCCTTGTCCTGGCAGACCACGATACGGGAGCGCTGGTTGTTGCCGGCGCTTGGCGCATGCAGCCCAGCCTGCAGAATCT
>JAVBTW010000230.1:0-3807 GCA_031555975.1 Eubacteriales bacterium | reverse complement strand
CAGGAAGGTGATCTTCCGGCGCAGCTCGGAGGGCTTTCCCTTGTCGAGGGTATAATAAACCTGATACTCTACGCCGCCCGCGCCCAGCTGGTTGCCGGTGGGCGTGAGCGTCTCGGTGAACACTTCTGAGGAGCGGCCGCTGCCGGACAGCTCGCCCACATCCTTGATGAGCTTGCCTTCGCTGGACATGATGCAGATGTCTGAGATGGGTTCCGTCGCGCCATTGACCAGTGTGATAAACACCTTGGCCTCCGTCGGCACGGCCATGCCCTCCGGCGACACCGTCGCCGTCACCGACAGCGTGTCCCGCGGGTCCTTCGCCTGGGCCGCCGCCGCCTTCGCGCCGTCCACGCGCGCAGCAAAAGCAGGCGCGCCCCAGCAAAGGGCCGCCATCAGCGCCAGCACGGCACAGCACCATTTCAATCGCATAGAGGGCTTCGACCTCGCTCTAATGTTGCCGGTAGATAAAAAATGGGATTTTCGCGATCGCGCATTTTGCACCGCAGGGGTCGTCCTGTGGCCGGAGCCGATGTATCTTCCTCTGATTTCTACAGTATTATCCTTTGGCCGCGGCCTCAGGATGACCCCGTTTGAGGGCGCGTACATACATGCAGCGATCGCGGCGACCCCTCACTTACGGTATTCTATTGCATACAGGTATGAATGTCAAGAAACCGAAGTATTTATTGCAGAAGTATGACATCCGCGTAACAATCAATCATTCCGCCGACCGGATGGCCGCCAACGACGACAGCTTCATGGCGCGCTGGGCCGGGTACACGCCGGACAGCACCGACACCCCTACGACCATGGCCCAGGTGCTCATGGCGAGCTGGGTGGGGATGATGGACATCTTGCCGCCTTCAATGCCCATCATGTCTGTGGAGGACATGACCGCGCTGATGACCTTTTTCAGCGGCTCAAAATTGTTCAGCGCGTAACTGACGCCGAGGCTGAAGACCAGCCCGATGATGCCACCGATGATCCCAATGAACGCGGCCTCCGACAGGAACATTAGCCGGATGTTGCCCAGCTTGCAGCCCAGCACCTTCATGACGCCGATCTCGCGCGTGCGCTCATAGATGGACATCATCATGGTGTTGGCGATCATCAGCGCGGCGACGGCCATGGCGATAAACCCGATGAATCCGAGGAACGACTGCATGGTCCGAATCTGTTCGCGCATCTGTTCGACCCACTGTAGCGCGCTGTAGCTCTGCACACCGATATCAGATAGGCCCTTGATGATCTCGGTGACGCTGTTGACGGAGTCCGCCAGCACGTAGACGTTCTGATAGTTGTCCATGGCCGTCAAGCCCTGTTCCTTCATCCATGACTTGTTTTCGCGCTGAAACCGCTTGACCCATTCGATGTTCACGAATGTGCCTTGAAACGTCATGTCGTTGATGTCTGCCTTGATGTAGCCCATCATCCGCGCCTTGACGTCCCGGGTCATCTGCTCCGGCTCCGCGTCCACATCTGCGGAATCGTTTTCTTTCTCCCACCGGAGCTGCAGTGTATACTTGGCATGCAGCCAGTCGATCTTCTTCTCCGCCAGCGGCAGCTCTCCACCCTCCAACAGCACAGAGTAGTAATCGAACCAGGGATCCTCATTCTTTTTCGGATCAAAGAAGTTCATCATGTCCGCCTCATTCATGATAAACTCCATCTGGCTGGTGTTGCTGGTGAAGTAGGCGCCTTCTTTGAGCTTACATATTCGCGCAAAGTCGCGGGGCGAGACGGCAATCAGCTGCGGATAGGCTGTCTCCTGCTTGCCCGTCATGATGGCCAACTCGCCCAGGTTGACCGATTCGTAGGGCGTCACCGCATCCACGTTCGGGAGTTGCCGGATGCGCGTCAGCACCGCGTCGGTGATCTTGGTAATGCGCTTGGTGGTTGTGGTGCCGCTGCTGCTGCTGTTGCCATAGCCGCCCCAGTAGGGGTATACGGTGATCAGCCGCAGGTTGGACATGTTCTCCAGCGCCGCCATCTGGGTCTCTTCCGCGCCGTAGCCCAGTGAGACGGTGACCACGATGGCCGCCGTGCCGATGACCACACCCAACATCGTCAGCGCGGAGCGAAGTTTTCTGCGCATCAGGTTGCTGAACGCCTGGGATACGATATCAATCCATTTCATCGTCTTCCATGGCCCTCTTTCTGCGCTTGCGCGCGCTCACAGCCATCGACACGATGACGAGCAGCACCAGTGCGCCCGCCACCATATACAGCTCCTTCGGCAACACGGACATGATCGACATCGGGGTGACCTGCACCGGTTCCGGCTCGGTGATATCCGCGTAATCGTTCTGGTCGTAGCTGTAGTCTTCTTCCTTGGACGCGCTGAGGGTGATCTTCTTTGGCACCACTGTCTTTTCGCCAATGTCATTCTCGTAGGAGATTTCAATGGTGACCTCATGATCGCCCGCCTCCAGCGGGATGGGAGAGAGGGAAACCGTCTTGGACGCGCCGCCCTCCAGGTTGCCGCCGTAAAACGTATCGGGGGCCACCTTGCTGTCGTCGCTGATGATCTCGCCGCGCAGGTTGTTCAGCACGACCTTGCCGGTGTTGGCCACGTTGACCTCGATCTCGTATTCCTGGTCCACATAGGAAGTGCCGGTGGGCAGCTTCGGGTCGTCCACCTGGATTTTCTGGTTGGGGATCACGGGAATGGTGATGTCCTGCGTGGCCTGTTCAGCAGCCAGCTTCTTGTCCTCAAAATCCATCGTCACGGTCATCTTGACCAGTTTGGTGGCGATGTCCGGCGCGCTCTCCACGGGGATGACCTGCTCGCGCTTGGCATTGGCGTCGATTTTCGGGATGTAGATGACGTTGGTCGCTTCGCCTGCCGGGCGCAGCGCGTCGTCCGTGGTGGTGAATGTGAGCTGCATGTTCTGCAGGTACAGCGTCTTGGATGAGTTGACCAGGGTCAGGATCACATCGAACTTGTCGCCCGCCTTCGGGTTTTCGGGCTCGGTGCGCACACTGTCGATGTACACGCGCGCCTTGGGCACAGGCTTCTCGGTGGCCGTCGTGCCGCCACCGCCGCCGCCGGAGCTCTTCTGGCCGGTGATTTGGATGTACGCCTCTTCCTTCAGTTCATGCTGGCCTTCCTCGTCTATCCAAGTGATTTTGATCGGTACGGTATAGGTTCCGTTTTCCGCCCCGGCTTTGACCTTCAGGTCGAAGAACGCAAAACCCCGGTTCACAGAGCCGCCCGTAAACCCATACTTGCTGTAGTAAGCGGCCTCTTCCACAAATTTCTGCACCACAAAGGTCCTGGGACTCCTGGCATTGGCGGTCGTGACGGACTCCGTGGTGAACGGCATGGTGGAAATCGCTGTGGTGTCGATCTGGACGCGCAGATGGGTGATGCCCATGGAGGTCACGATGGACTGGTCGAACTTGTCAGGCGTGGCCTTGTCCGAATAGTTGTTCAAATGTGTGCCGTCCAAAAGCGCGTTGGAATACACCGGCGCTGTGGCTGCGTCGGCCTTGCTCATGATGACCGGAATCTGCACTCGAACCGTCTTACCGGGCTTGCTGGCGTAGTTCATCAGATAGGCGTCGTCAATGATGGGCGTGTAGGTCGTCGCTGGATGATAGGTCGCTTCGATGGTCAGGTCCTTTTGGACGACGAGGTAGTCCTTTGAGTTCCAGCCGTCAAAGATATACGTCAAGCCGCCCATGACAGCATAGCTAGTGGGGACGGGCGGCGGGGTAGCAGGGCTGCCGCTGGTCACCGTTTGCGCCTCGCTTTTCAGTGTGCCATCTGCAGCATAATAAATGAATGTCACGGTATATGTGGTC
>JAVBTW010000195.1:0-15640 GCA_031555975.1 Eubacteriales bacterium | reverse complement strand
AGCTCAAACCCTTCAGGTTGCCCGCATCGTCCCTGGACAGTTCCGCCACATAGGGCACCTGCTGCTCTGCGAACTGCTCAGCGCTGAAGGGCGCTTCCGACAAATTCGCGAGGAAGTCAGTGTTTTTCAGCTGGCCCAGATGCGCGATCTCGGCGGTGATGACGTCAGGACAGTTGACACCGGACCTGAACGCAGCCTGCACCTTGGTCATGAACTGGTCGCTGGGAAACACCGTGGCGTTCACCAACACATTAGGGTTGACCTGGTTGTACATCTCGATGTAGGAGTCCACTTCCTTCTGCGTCAGAAATGACCAGAGCGAGATCTCACCGGAAACCTGTCCCTCGGCCATGGTCAGTGCAGGCAGCGCGGATACCAGGAGCAACGCACACAACAGGATCGCCAACAGCTTCTTCATAACAAGCATACCTCCAAATTACATTATTTTACTTAATCAAGGCGTACGCGGTACACAATCCAATAGGGAACAGGTCGCTTCTCGTCCTCGTGGCCTGCGGCCCTGATCAAGCTGAAACGCGATGGATCGGCGAAATATCCACAACCAATGCGAAACATCTTGGCAAATCGCACAAATAGTCCGCGCGGTATACATCATAACAGTGGAATTGCAGCGGCTTTATGGCGAAGATTGATTGCGCTTGTGTTTGTTTTCGGTATGAATTATAATAACTATATCATACGCGCATCCTTGCGTACAGACAATCGACTAAATGAACTCTAAACTGCAAAATATTATTTGGCAATAGAAAAGAGGACGGGAATGGAGTCAATTTTCAGGCTCAATCCGCGGTTGTTGTTCGTCAATCACATCGGCCA
Source organism: Eubacteriales bacterium (assembly GCA_031555975.1). Classification (GTDB taxonomy): domain Bacteria; phylum Bacillota; class Clostridia; order Christensenellales; family Aristaeellaceae; genus JAJDGF01. The sequence goes on along the minus strand of JAVBTW010000195.1, from coordinate 14,803 downwards.
AGGCAACATGCCGTCCGAGGGCAGTACGTTCGGCTGGCGCGTCACCCGCTGGCACGAATTGGACATCATTACCTGGGGCGACGGCATCGACAACGTATTTGCGGAGTCCTACCCGGTGCGCGCAGGCGATGTGTTCTACCGTACGCCCGGATTGGCCAACAAACATGACCTGCCCTATCACTGCTATTTCTTCGTGTTTGATCCCTTCTACCTGCCCGAACACGAGCCGCTGTATCAGCAGCACCCGGTCATCGGCGACGCGGAGTCGGGTTCATTCGACTGGAACCCCATCGAGCCCTTCTCCTTTTCCACATGCCCCTATCTTGGAAAAGCCCGGGACCTCAGCACCCTCAGCACACTGGCGCTGAACCTTTTTTTGGAGTTCACCTCCCAGCGCCGTGACGAACTGCGGATCAAGATGATGTTTCTGCAGCTGCTGTACGAGGTGCGCCAGCAACTGCAGGCACAGGAATACCATGCCGGCGGCAACCGATACGAACTCTATCGGCAACGCGTGACCGATGTGCGCAGGTACATTGCCGACCATCCCAGCGAGCGGTTTACGCTGACGGACATGGCCGCGCGCGCCAGCGTGAGCCCAAATTTCTTCTGCAAGGTGTTCCGGGAACTGAGCGGAGAGACGCTGGTCAACTACATCAACCGAATGCGGGTTGATTACATCAAGCTGCAGCTGTTGGACAGCGAAAAGACCGTGCATCAGATTGCCGACGAATGTGGGTTTGGCGATCCCAACTATTTATACGCCCTGTTTCGAAGGCAGACCGGCATGACCCCCATGGAATACCGAAAGCGCCTGCCGTCGTTCATGTACGGCAGAAACGCGCGCAAACCGATTTGAGCACAGTTGCTTCAGCATTACACTTGTGAGGATGATCATCATGGTCAGTTCAAAACGGATTGAGACACTGCGGGCGATGGCGCTTTATCCCACGGTTTCCTGTGAACGGATGTATCTCCGATTTTATCGGCACCTGGCAGAGGCTCAAGCGGGCGATGCGCTCCTATTGCGCTATGCGAATGCGTTTGCGTATGCGCTGGAGGGCCTGCCTCCCTGCGTGGACCCAGGAGAGTTGATTGTGGGGAAGGCGAACCGCCCGCTGGACGCTGATGAGCGAGCTGAATGGGCAGCTTTGCAACCGCTGGTCAGCCGCACCGCAGTGACCTGTGGCCAGGACTCGCACATGGCTGTGGATTACGACAAGCTGCTGACGCGCGGCATCACGGGCATCATGGACGAGATCAGCCCTCTGCTCGAAACCGCACCGGAGCAGAATCGGGACTTTTATCGCGCGTGCCTGATCTGCCTGGAGGCGGTGGCGCGCCATGCCGAAAGCTACGCTGCGCACCTTCAAATGCTGGCTGCTGCCGAGTCCGATCCCGGCAACCGCGCGGAACTGCTGGCGCTGTCCGCCATCTGCAGTCATGTGCCCAGACACCCCGCGGGCAGCTTTCACGAGGCTGTCCAGAGCGTACATTTCCTGACCCACTGCCTCACCTTCGCGCCATTGCGGCTGCACCACCAGCAGTTTCAGTTGGGCAGGCCGGACCGCTACCTGTGGCCATTCTATCACAGGGACAGGGAGCGCGGCGGACTCACCAAGGAACGCGCACAGACGCTCATCGACTGCCTGTCGATTCAGATCAACAACCGCGTGCCCGCCGGGCTGTCCTCCGGGTACATGGTGGGCGGGCGCGACCGACACGGCGAAATCGTACAAAACGAGCTGACCGCCATGTTCATGGAGACCATTGAGCGCGTTCATTTGGTCTATCCCGCCGTGGGGTGGTGTTATGCCGAAGGGATGAGGGACGAGTTGCTGCGTCGGGCAGTCGAGATCCTGTCCGGAGGCTGCTCCCATCCCGCGCTGTTCAATGACGACCTCATCGCCCAGGGGTTGATGGATTACGGCGTGAATGAGGCCCAGGCCCATGAATATGTGCAAAGTACCTGCGTGGAAATCACGCCCATCAAAGCTTCCAACGTGTGGGTGGCGAGTCCGTACACCAATCTACCCCAGTTGCTGCTGGACATCCTGCCCCAGGACCCGCCGGACTTCGATGCGCTGGTGGCCGCATACCTGGCGCTGCTGGACAGCAGGATTGAGGCCAACTTTGAGGCTGAAAACCAGAGCCGCAAGGTCCGGGCGGAGCGGTCCTGCAATCCGTTGGTGTCCTGCTTCGTGGACGATTGCCTGAGCCGGGGCGTTGACATCGAGCAGGGCGGCGCGCGGTACAACTGGATCATGCCCAGCTTTGTGGGCATGGCGAACCTGGTCGATTCACTGCACGCGATCAGAGCGTTGGTGTACGAAAGAAAACAGCTCAGCCTGAAGCAACTGAAAGCTGCGTTGGATGCCGATTTTCTGGGCCAGGAACCGTTGCGCCAGCAGATCATCCATGCGCTGCCCAAGTACGGCAATGACGAGGACGACGTGGACGGGCTGGTGGGACTCATCTCCGGCCACATCGCGGACCAATGCCGGAAGCATGTGCCGTTGCTGCCCAACGCGCGGCTGATCCCAAGCGTGTTTTGCTGGGTCATGCACGAGCGGTTTGGGCGGGAGACAGGCGCCACGCCGGACGGGCGAAACGCCGGATTCCCCTTGGGCGATGGCAGCGGACCCAGCCAGGGCCGCGAACAAAAAGGCCCCACCGCATCCATCCTGTCCAGCACCAAGTGGTCCCACAAAGCGTTCATCGGCGGCGTGGCGGTCAACATGAAGTTCTCGCGTCGGATGATGCGCGCGGCGTCGGGAGACTTGATGATTGAGTTGATCAAGACTTATATGGACCTGGGCGGGTTTGAGCTGCAGATCAACGTGGTGGATGCCGAAACGCTGCGCGCGGCGCAGGCGCACCCGGAGCAATACGCCGACCTGATCGTCCGCATTGGCGGTTACAGTGACTACTTTGTGCGGCTCTCCACTGAGATGCAAATGGAAGTGCTGCAGCGAACGGAGCATACCCTATGAACGCCGCGGGGTTCATCAGCCACATTCAGCGGTTCTGCGTTCATGACGGCCCCGGCATCCGCACATCGGTGTTCTTCAAGGGTTGTCCCCTGCGCTGCGCTTGGTGCCACAATCCGGAGTCTTGGTCACAGGGCCGCGACCTGCTCTACTATCCTGAGCGGTGCATCGGTTGCGGCGCCTGCCAGGAAGTGTGCCCGGCCAAGGCGCACAGCGTTTCTGGCGACAGGCATGTCTTCGACCGGGCGTACTGCACCCGGTGCGGCGTGTGCAGCCGGGTGTGTCACGCCCAGGCGCTCACACTGTCCGGGCGAAGCATCACAGCCGATGAGGTCATGGATGAGGTCCTCCGCGACAAGCCGTTCTACACACGCGGCGGCGGCGGGCTGACACTGAGCGGCGGCGAGCCCATGATGCAGCCGGCCTTCGCCGTCGCGCTGGCAAAGCAGGCAAGGGCGCAAGGCATCAGCGTGGCCATCGAGACCTCAGGCTACTGTGACACCGCGCACCTGGACACAATTGCGCCCCACGCCGATCTGCTGCTGTTCGACATGAAGTTGTTTGACCCCGGGCAACACCGAATGTACACTGGCGCATCCAACGAACGGATCCTGCACAACCTGTTCCATCTCGACAGCCTCGGCGTGAAGTTGGTGCTCCGATGCCCCGTCATACCGGACATCAACCTGTCTAGCAGGCATTTTGCAGAGATCGCCCAAACCGCAGCCCGTTTAAAGCACCTGAGCCACATCGATCTGCAACCCTATCACCCCGCCGGGCTGTCCAAATACCGCGCGCTTGGCATGAGCGCCGCATATGCCCACCCGCATGCGCTGGATCCCGCCCAGCTGGAGCCTTATGTGGCGAACCTGCGGGACGCATTTGACGTCAGGATCTGATCATGCCCTGACGCTCCGCAATCGCTACCGCCTGGTGAGTCCACCCAGTATACCGCGGATCAGTGGGTTTTTCGTGTTTCTCGCGATCTCCCTGCCGATCTGGTTCAGTACGCCGCCGGCCATGCGGTCTACGGTCTTCATGATCTGCTGATGCTGTCGCTGGGCCTCCTTTTCGGCCTGGGCCGCGGCCCTCTCCTGTTGCTTTATCAGTGCGGCTTGCTGCTTCTCTTGTTCCTTCTGCGCGGCCGCGTCGGCCTTGGCCTGCTCCGCCTGCTGCTGGGCAGCAGCGGCTGCCGCCTGATCGTCCTGGTACTTTTTCTGGAGGAGCTCGTAGGCGGACTCGCGATCCACGGCCGCCTCGTACTTGCCCATGATGGGCGACTGGCGGATGGCTTGTTGCTTTGCCGCGGCATCCACCGCGCCCATGCACGACTGTGGCGGCAGAATCAGCGCGCGCTGCACGATGCCCGGTACGCCCTTGTCGTCGAGCAATGAGATCAGTGCCTCGCCGGTCCCAAGCTGGGTAATGACATCGGCGACATTGAATGCCGGATTGACGCGGAATGTGTCGCTCGTGGCTTTGATGATCTTCTGATCGGCTGGGGTGTATGCGCGAAGCGCGTGCTGGATGCGGTTTGACAACTGAGCCAGCACGGAACCCGGAATGTCCATGGGGCTTTGCGAGACAAAGTAGACGCCCACGCCCTTGGAGCGCACCAGGCGCACCACCTGCTCAATCTTGTCCTCCAGCGCCTTGGGCACATCCTTGAACAGCAGGTGCGCCTCGTCAAAGAAGAACACCATTTTGGGCTTGTCCAAATCGCCCACCTCGGGCAGTTTCTCAAACAGCTCGTTGAGAATGAACAGCAGCATCGTGGCATACAGGTCAGGCGACTGAACCAGCCTCGTCGCGTCGAGCACGTTAATGACACCCTGACCCGATGAGTTGGTCTTGATCAGGTCCCAAATGTCGATGGCGGGTTCGCCGAAAAACTGCTCCGCGCCCTGCTGCTCCAGCACCGACAAATTGCGCTGGATTGCGCCGATGGATTGCTTGGTCAGATAACCGTACTCAGTGGTGAAAGTGGACGCGTTTTCGCCCACGTACTGCAGCATGGACTTGAAATCCTTCATGTCCAGCAGCAGCAGGTTCTTTTCGTCGGCAATTTTGAAAACCACGGACAGCACGGCGGTTTGCGTGTCGTTGAGTCCCATCAAGCGGGCAAGCAGCAGCGGACCCATCTCGGATACAGTGCTGCGCAGCGGGTGGCCGCCCTGGCCGAACACATCCCAGCAGTCCACGGGATAGGGCTTGAATGGAAAGCCGGTGATTTTCATCTGGTCAAGCCGGGCCGTCAGTTTGTCGCTAGCAGCGCCGGGTTGACACAGACTGGTCAAATCCCCTTTGATATCCGCGAGAAACACAGGTACACCAAGATCGGAGAAGCCCTCGGCCAACACTTTAAGGGTTGTCGTTTTGCCCGTGCCGGTCGCGCCGGCGACCAACCCATGGCGGTTCGCCATTTGGGGCAGAAGGGCACAGGGCTCGCACACAGCCGTCATACCGACGAGAATCTTGCCGTCCTGAATCATCGTACATTCACTCCTGTTGGTTTGTAGTGGATCTATGGCTTCATCATATTTTAACCGTTTTTTTTGACGCAGTCAACCTCGTAGGCGCACAACGAGCAAATGAGTGAGAAAATCGCAGAAAAGTTACATGAAAATCGCATATAATTACACAAAAGTCAATAATTAACACGCAATAAGTAATTCTTCTCAAGAAATGGTTTGACAAAGCGGTGGCTCAAGTGATATGATGGGGTTAAAGAAAGAAAGGCAAATGGAGGGGCAAGCGATGACGAAACGATGTGTGCTGCTCTTCGCGCTACTCTTGTTGTTGTCGATGGCCGCGTTTGGCCAGGCGGCATGCGCGTGGAACGGCGCAGAGCCGCCAAAGCCGGTCGCCGACGTCACGCTGAAAGACTCGACGATCTCATTAAACGCGTCGAGCAAGATCATCAAGAAGGGCGCAACATTCACGATTAAGAGCCTGATTACGCCAAAGACCACGGGCAAATACGTCAAGTACCAATCCAGCAACACTTCGATCGCCAAGGTCACCCAGGCGGGCAAGGTCAAGGGCGTTGGCTATGGAGACGTCGTCATCACGGCCAATTACGGAGACGACGTGGCCACATGCAAGGTGACCGTCACCGGCCCGCTGCAGAAGATAGCGCTCAACGCCAAGTCCGCTTCATGCGAAACCGGCCAGACGGTGGAACTGAGAATTGCGTCCCAAACGCCGTTCAACGCGGACGTGAGCAGCGCGAAATGGACCAGCAGCAACCCGAGCGTCTGTCAGGTCACCGGCGGCATCGTCACTGCGGTGGGTGTAGGCAAGTCCACCATCACCTGCAAGGTCGGCAGCAAGAAGGCCAGCTGCACCGTCAGCGTTGCCGCGCCTGCCGGCAGTTCCAGTGGTTATTCGGACGCCCCCACGCCGCAGGCCGAGTCTGGGTCCGGCCCGAACAGTTCTTTGGAGGCGCAGATCCTGCAGTTGGTCAATCAAGAGCGCTCAAGGGTCGGCCTGAAGAGGCTGAGTTATTACAACCCCCTGGAGGGATACGCCCAAGTGCGCGCGCGAGAGATCGTGTCCAAGTTCGCGCACACGCGCCCGAATGGATCCAGCTGTTTTTCCGCCATCAAGTACAGCTATAGCTACGGCGGCGAAAACATCGCCATGGGTTTTGACAGCGCACAGGACGTCATGGACGCCTGGATGAACAGCCCCGGTCACCGAGCGAACATCCTCAACGCCAACTACACCGAGCTCGGCGTCGGCATCCACCGTACGGAAAACTGTGTGTTCTGGGTGCAGCTGTTTACCAGGAAGCGATAACCAATACGAAATCGGCGCGAGAACGGACTCGCGCCGATTGTTTTCTTCCCGCATCCGGCCTAGGTAAGCGCTGATCAATTCGGTTACTGGCTGGCGAGCTGAATTTGCGTCCAGTGTGCTTGCAGAAACCGAAGGCGTAGCAGCGCTACGTCGAGTGTTTTTGCAGGCGCACATGGGCGCAAATGCTGCCGTCCGACGGTGACCGAACTGTTCAGTGCTTACCTAGATGAACGATGCCTCGGTGTGAGCGCAGGTCCAGGAGCGCGCGTGTCGACCCCGGTTCGAACGGCATCAAAGTCAACAGCGATTTCGCACATTGAAACTTGCAATCAATGCCCACTCATGCTATGATAAACAGTAATTTCGTAGCATGGGAGGGTATACATATGAAGGAGATCAGGTTCATCCCGTCGCAGCATTTGAAGGACAAACCAAAGGACGAATCAAAGCTCGGATTTGGACGGATATTCACGGACTATATGTTCACCATGGACTATTCTGTGGAGCAGGGCTGGCATGATCCGCGCGTCGAGCCGTATCACGCGTTCGATCTCGAACCCGCGACGCTGGTGCTTCACTATGGCCAGACAGTTTTTGATGGGCTGAAGTGCTATCGCCGCGCGGACGGCGGCACACAGCTGTTCCGTTATAAGGACAACATTCACCGGATGAACATCTCGGGCGAGCGGTTATCGATCCCGGAATACGACGAAGAGATCGTCGCTGCTGGCCTGCACAAGCTGCTCGACGTGGAAAAAGACTGGGTCCCCTCGGAGGAGGGAACCTCTCTGTATATCCGGCCGACGGTCATCGCCACGGACCCCTTCGTTGGCGTTCGCGCGGCGCACAATTACACGCTGTTTATCATCTTGTCGCCGGTGGGCGCGTACTATCCGCGCGGGTTGGCGCCGGTCCGGATTTGGGTTGAGGACACCTATGTGCGCGCCGTTCGCGGCGGGCTGGGCTATGCCAAGACCGCTGCAAACTATGCGGCGTCCATCAAGGCGGGCGAGATCGCCAAGCAGAAGGGTTTTGACCAGGTGTTGTGGCTGGACGGCGTGGAGCTGAAGTACGTGGAAGAAGTCGGATCGATGAACATGATGTTTGTGATCGACAACGTGCTGATTACGCCCGCACTGAACGGCTCCATACTGGCGGGCATCACGCGGGACAGCGTATTGAAGCTGGCTTGCGACATGGGGATGAAGACGGAAGAGCGCCAGATTTCGATTCAGGAAGTGTATGACGCGGCCGCGTCGGGCACGCTGCAGGAGGCGTTTGGCACAGGCACGGCGGCGGTCGTGTCACCGGTCGGGATGCTGAGCTGGGGCGGCAAAGAGATCACGCTGAGCGATGGCAAGATTGGGCCTGTGGCGCAAAAGATGTATGACACGCTGCTGGGCATCCAGTACGGGCGGATTGAGGATAAGCACGACTGGATCACGCAGCTGTAAGTGCGGCAGTTCGTTGACGAAGGGCGGGGGCTTGCCCCCGCTTACTTTTGTGAGGTGAGGGCGGATGACGGTCCACAGGGTGCCCGATGGCGTGCAAGCGACTTTGCTTGCGCGCTATTTGTCGCGCGCCTGGCCGTCGATGCCGGGGCACGTCATCCGGGACGCGCTCAAGCGCAGGGACATTCGCGTCAATGGGGTGCGCTCCGGGCCGGACGCCACAGTTCGTGCCGGAGACGAGCTCAAGCTCTACATCGACGACCGGTTCCTTGCGGCCGCGGTCAGTGTTTTGTTCACGGACGGCAAGCTCCTCGTCCTCGACAAGCCCGCAGGCCTCCCCGTGGATGTGGATGGGGCGGGCATCGGCGCGGACACGCTGCTCGCCCGGGCCCGGACGCATTATCCATCTGCGCAGCTCTGTCACCGGTTGGACGTGGGCACGGGCGGCGTCATGCTGTGTTCGTTGACGGCTGAATTGCACGACCTGCTGCTTTCCGCGTTCCGAGCACACCAAATTGAGAAATACTACCGCGCGCTGGTCCTCGGTTGCCCGAAACCGGAATCGGCCGTGCTTCAGGCTTACTTGCGCAAGGATGCGGACCGCGCAAAAGTGCGCGTCGTGGACCATCCTTCGCCGGGTGCGGCGTTCATCGAGACTCGATACCAAGTCGTACGACGCGGCGCCGAGCTGAGCGAACTCGACATAGAGCTGGTCACCGGTCGCACACACCAGATCCGCGCGCACATGGCGCACATTGGTTGTCCCCTGATCGGAGATGATAAGTACGGCAACCGCGCCGCGAACCAGCGGTTTGGCGCGAAGACGCCCCAGCTCTGGTGTCGCGAGCTGCGCCTTCGCGCGGGGGGCCTCCTCGCAAAATACGACGGCATGGCGCTTCTTTCCTTGCCCCGTTTCACCATCACGGACAGATAAACACGAGGTGCACAAATGGACATTCGAATGATCGTCTCTGACCTGGACGGCACGTTGTTGGACCTGTCGCGCGGACTGCCGGTTGCAAACCGCGTGGCGCTGCATGCCTGTATGGAGCGTGGGATTCGCGTCGTGCTGGCCTCCGGACGCAGCTTTGAATCGGTGAAACGCCTTGCAAGCCAGCATGAAATAGAAGGTCCGATTGTGTCCGCCAATGGTGCGCGCGTGGACCTGTCCAAGTATGGTCCGCTGCTCTACTCGCGCACGTTTCCACATGATTTGGCTGTCCGGGTGTTCGATATCATGAAACGCAGCGGCATCTTTTTTACTTGCTATGGCCACGGCACACTCTATCAGAATAACGTCGATGCAGCCCACGCCCGTACGCGCGGCATGCAGCGGTTGGAGGACAAGCTGGTCATGCAAACACATCGCGAAGAGATGGTGGTCAGCGATGAGAGCAGGACCATTCAGGAGGGATTGTTCGACCCGTACAAATTCGTCGCGTTCAGCGAAGACGCGGAGTTGCTGCGAGGTCTGCGCTCCGCGCTTGTGCAGAGCGGCCTGCCGCTCAATGTATCCAGTTCCTGGGTGGATAACATTGAAGTCATGGTCGCAAACGCAGGCAAGGGAGAGGCCGTGGACGCGCTTCGTGCCCACTTTGGGTTCGAACGCAGCCAGGTCATGGCCTTTGGCGACAACCTGAATGACATCGCCATGCTGCGCGCGGCGGGTTGGGGTGTGGCCATGGAAAACGCGCTGCCGGAAGTGAAGGCGGCGGCACGCCTCATCGCGCCGCATCATGACGCTGCGGGCGTGGCGCAGGTCATCAATGAGTGCGTTTTGAAAGGGCGGGACTGAAGCCATGCACATCGTATTGATGCAGCCTGAAATTCCCCAGAACACCGGCAATATCGCACGGACCTGTGCAGCAACCGGCGCGGTGCTGCATCTGATCAAGCCGCTGGGGTTTGAGCTGGCAGATAAGTACCTCAAGCGCGCGGGGCTCGACTATTGGCACATGATGGAGCTGTACGTGCACGAGGATTGGGCCGCGTTTTTGGCCGCAAACACCGGCGCGGTACTTCACTATGCCACAACGAAGGCCCCGCATGACTACTGTCAGGTTGCGTATGGTCAGGACGACTATCTGGTTTTCGGCTGCGAAACGAAGGGATTGCCGGAGGCATTGCTGGCGGAGCACTACGCCCAGTGCATCCGCGTCCCGATGAGGCCTGACGCGCGCAGCCTGAACCTGTCCAACGCCGTTGCGGTGGTGCTGTACGAGGCGCTGCGACAGCAGGGATTCCAGGGACTAAGCGGCGAAGGGCATCTGCATCACACGGAGCCGGCTGGCGCCTGGAAGGACTATTTGTGACCGCTTGCCGAATCATCCGTGTTGTCAGCCTATGATATGCATCTATTAACACGCCCTGTACGTCAAATGATTGCAACTGTTTTTCGTCCATGGTATAATGAACACCCTACGAATCGAGGTGATGTCCCATGGCCCGCTATATGACCAAGCGAGAAGCGATGCGCAAGCGCGCCTGGTTTCGTGCGCTCTCCGGACTGGCTGACTTTTTTGCGTCCATCGGCAGCGTGATCGTGATCTTGCTGTGCGTGGCGCTGCTGACGCAGCTGTTCGTGTGGCTGCGGGGCGACATCACGCAGGTGTTGTTTTCCCTGGAGTCTGTGGCCGTCAGCGCCATCGTGTCGCCCGATGCGGCGAAGGAGAAGGAGAGTGTGGACATCCTGCCGGCCGCGCCGACGCTACCCCAAGCGACGCCTGCTCCGGTTGATGGCGCGATCGTCAATGCAGACGGTGAGCCTGACAGCGCCCAGCAAGATGAGGCGGGCAGCGATGATCCCGGTGAGGCCGACTCATCCGAAAATGATGATCAGGACGAGGATTACGGCTGATCTCATGAGCACAGCCCCGGCCGCGTGGTCGGGGCTTTTTGAGAAGTATATCTAACGCAGAAAGCGCAGGTTTCGCCCTTGAACGAACAGAAGCAAAGGCCCATCCGAGACTCCCTCGCGGAGCTCAAATCAACGCGCAACATGACCGCATGCGCGATGCTGCTGGCGGTGCAGATCCTGCTCGGCTTTGTGGGCACGATCAACATTGGCAATGCCATTCGCATCACGTTTACCTATCTCGCGGTGGCGACGACGGCCTACCTGTTCGGTCCCATACCCGCGATGATCAACACGGCGCTGAGCGACATCATCATGTATTTGCTGCGTCCCACTGGCGCATTTCATCCCGGATTCACGCTTACGGCGGCGCTAGCTGGCCTCGTTTACGGGCTGTTTTTCTATCGCCGTCGCATCACCGCCCGGCGAGTGGTGCTGGCCAAGTTGATTGTAGACATCATCACGCTGTTGTTGAATACACTGTGGCTGCATCAACTGTATGGCAATGCCTATGTCGCGCTGCTGTTACCCCGCGCCATCAGGGCCATGTTGCAGTTGCCGCTGGATGTGTTGCTGTTGATGGCGCTGTTCTCGTCGCTGGCGCGTGTGTTTAAGTCGCTGGGCAAACCCATGCCCGAAGCCATCCAGCGGGTCCCTCGGCGCGGTCGGCGGACGCTTGCCGTGCTGAGCACACTGTTATGGGTGTTGATGGCACTGTGGCTGAACAATACCTCGCTGCTGGTGGACACCCATGGTGAGACGAACAAGTGGCTTGCCCATCGCGGCGTGGCTCAGACCTTCGATATCAAAGCGGTGCAATGGGACACGGATACGTCCAAGATCATCTACCCGCCCGAACATGAATACCTGGAGAACACCATCCCGTCCATGCGGAAGGCGTTTGAGCTGGGCGCGGACTGCGTTGAGTTGGACCTGCACTTGACCAAGGACAGCCAGCTTGCGGTGTTCCATGACTACACCGTAGAGTACCGAACCGGTGCCCCGGGGAATGTGTCTGACTACACCATGGCCGAACTGAAGCAACTGGACGTGGGCTACGGCTACACCGCCGATGGCGGCAAGACGTATCCCTTTCGCAGCAAGGGCATTGGGCTCATGCCGGAGTTCAAAGAGGTGCTCAGCACGTTTGCGGGCAAGGACCTGCTGATTCACCTGAAGGACGACGGCGTCGCAGCCGCAGCGGCGCTGTGGGCGGACATCATCACGCTGGACCCAGCGCAGATGGCTCATCTGGCGTTCTATGGCGACAATAACGCTATGGACTACCTCAGGGGCCAGTCAGATGAGCTGCGCGTGATGAGCATGTCCACACTCAAGGACGCGCTGATCCGGTACGAGTTGTTGGGCTGGTCAGGGTATGTGCCCGATTCCATGAAGCACACGGAACTTCACATTCCCGCTGCGTACGCCCGTTTTATCTGGGGCTGGCCCGCGAAGTTTATGCAGCGCATGGACGCAGTTGAAACGCGCGTGGTGCTGGTCAACGGTGATGGCGGCTGGAGCGAAGGGTTTGACGACGCGGAAGCGCGCAAACAAATCCCGGAAAACTACACTGGCTACGTTTGGACCAATCGCATTGATCGCATTGGAGGCGCAAAATGACACCTCAAAAGGGCATCTACCGCCACTTCAAGGGCCGCCTATACGAACTTGTGGAGATCGCCAAACACAGCGAGACAATGGAAGAGATGGTGGTCTATCGCGCATTATACGGTGAGCGCGGACTCTGGGTTCGCCCGCTTCGCATGTGGACTGAACAAGTCGATCGCGATGGCTACACGGGTCCGCGATTCACGTTCATCAGCGATAGCCTGTAGCGCCGCCATCCTCCTTGGAAGAGATGTCGCATGTGCGGCGCGGGAGTCGGCATTCGTTTCTCCCTTCAACACAGAAAGGATGATTCCTATGAAACCCCTCAACCAGTATATCGATCACACCATCCTCAAACCAGCAGCCACCCAAGCCGAAGTCACCGCCCTCTGCATGCAGGCGGCGGACCAGGCATTCGCGTCTGTCTGCGTCAATCCATGCCACGTCGCGCTCTGCAAGCAACTGCTCAAGGGCACCGTTGTCAAAGTTTGCACGGTGATCGGCTTCCCACTCGGCGCAAACACTTCGGAAACGAAGGCCTTTGAGGCCCGCAACGCGGTCCAAAACGGCGCAGACGAGCTGGATATGGTCATCAACATAGGCGCGCTCAAGGACGGTCGTGATGCAGTCGTGAGCGCCGACATTCAGGCAGTCGTCGCCGCATCCTCAGGCAACTGTGTCAAGGTGATCATCGAAACCGGCCTGCTGACGGACGAAGAGAAAATCAAGGCAGTCGAACTCTCAGCAGCGGCTGGCGCTCACTTCGTCAAGACATGCACCGGCTTCAGTGGCGGGCAAGCGACAGTTGAGGACATCCGACTCATGAAGGCCCACATCGCGCCCGGAATGGAGGTCAAAGCCAGCGCCGGCATCCGCGACAAAGCCACCGCACTGGCGTTGATCGAAGCCGGAGCCGACCGCCTTGGGACCTCCGCCGGAATGGCGATCATCCAAGCCTAATCCGTTAATTTCCCTCACAACCGCGCCCACCCCTTGACAATCCGCCGCCCGAGTGCTATCATATGAATGTTGTAAAACAACTGGGTGTGGCGCAGTTTGGTAGCGTGCTTGAATGGGGTTCAAGAGGCCGTAGGTTCGAATCCTATCACCCAGACCACCTTATCACTGATATAGTGATACAAAAAACTCATCGTGTAAAACGATGGGTTTTTTGTTGCCGTCCTGCAAATCGAGCGTATCTCGCCGGTCGAATCTTCATTATATGCAAGCCGAGCGACACTCTCTGTCACATTTGCCTCGACATATATCCACTCCAGCGCCCGTCCAGCCTTGTTTTCCACCCATTTCACCCTCTCCAAGCCCCAAATCCGCTTCTGAATAATGCAACCACCCCCATGCTAACGACGGAAGTATGGCCGTCGGGGTGCATTTTCGAGCAGTCGGAATGGGAGAATCTGGGAGGAAAATCGCAGGGTGGTTTCAACGACGGGAGTACAGGAAATCTTTGCAAAAACTACGTCATGCTGCGGGGGCCTTTATCGCGAGAAGGTTATTCCATTAATCTGTGTCATGAAGTTATGCAATAAAGGTTATATGTGGTATAATACATACAAAGCAGACTTTTACAGAGGGGGCAGGTGCGACTTATGGCATTGCCCAGGGTATTTGGCAGCTCAACATGCTTTGATTTGAAGCAACTGCACCAAGACCTCGATAGCTTTATCCGAAATGGCGTTTTATGCCAATTTTCAGTAAGCGAGTGATGGTGCTTATTAATGTACCGGAAACGCTTGAAACGGACTGCTTAATGAAGTAATGGAGGACGTAACACTGTTCGTCAAGCGATGCCGCCAGATATTACGTCAATGGGCGATACCGTAGCGATTATTAGAATTAGAGATGGTGCCTAGAGCGATAAAAAGGGATTGATGACATGCGGAGTATCAGCGTGAAGAAACTATGGGGAATATTTTTAATTACTATACTAGTGCTGTTGTTGTCATTGATTGCGATTATGCAGATCGACACAAATAGTCTGATAGATGAAGTAAGAATGGCATTTTCCAACGAAGATGTTTATGTGCCGGATTATGAATTTGATCCCATAGCAAAACCTAAAAAGTATGCGATTCCTG
>JAVBTW010000221.1:0-16802 GCA_031555975.1 Eubacteriales bacterium | reverse complement strand
CATGAACAGCTTGGCCATCACAAATCCAAGCAATCCGCAACCCGGGAAGGTGAGCACCCAAGCCCAGGTCATCTCCTTAACAATAGACCAGTTCACAGCCGACAGCCGCTTGGAGGCGCCGACGCCCATGATGGCGGTCGTCTTGGTGTGCGTCGTCGAGACCGGTATGCCGCTCAGCGACGAAAACAGCAAACACAGCGCGGCGCCCATGTCCGCTGCGAAGCCCTGGTATGTGGACAGTTTCACCATGTCCAGCCCCACGCTCTTGATGATCTTGTAGCCGCCGATCGAAGTGCCCAAACCCATGACAGCCGAGCACAGTATCATCAGCCAGATCGGAATCGCAAATGTGTTCACATCGCCCTGGCCGGAGACCAGGAAGATGCCCAGCAGGAAAACGGACATAAACTTCTGGCCGTCCTGCGCGCCATGCATGAACGCCATGGCCGCGCCGCCGGCGATCTGAGCATTTTTGAAAAAGCCAACGGTGTTGCGGCGATCCATTCGGCGGCAGATAGACTCAATGATCCGAGTGGATACAAAGCCCATTCCGAATCCCAAGCCGCTGGACAGCACCAGGCCATACAATACCTTGATCCATTCGCCGCCGTTGATGCCCGCAATGCCGCCTTGCAGCGCGATGGCCGCGCCCGACAGGCCCGCGATCAGCGCATGGCTTTCGGAGGTCGGGATGCCGAATTTCCATGCTGCGGTGGCCCAGACCACGATCGCGAACAGCGCCGCGCAAAGCGCGACGGACGCGTCACCGGTGTTCGAGCCAAAGTCCACCATGTTGTAAATCGTCATGGCGACCTTGCTGTTGATCATTGTCATGACCAGCACGCCGACAAAGTTCAGCACGGCGGCCATGATGATGGCCGAACGCGCCTTCATCGCGCGGGTGGACACCACCGTGGCGATGGCGTTCGGCGCGTCCGTCCAGCCGTTGACCAGGATCACACCCATGGTCAGCAGCGATGTGATCAGCATCGCCGGACTCGACGCCAGTTGACCCATAAAACCAAAGAACGAAATATCCAGAGCGCATCATTCCTTTCCTTTGTGGGGAGAAGGGCGATATCGCCGCTTGCGGCGGCCTCATGGCTCACGTCCGCAAGCGGCGAAAGGAAACCGTTATTTCGTGGCCGGCTTCGCCTCGGCGGCGATGCGCTGCTTGCGCTTCTGCCACATGGTCCACAGCGGCCCGGCGAGGCAGATGGTGGAGTAGCAACCGCTGATGGTGCCAATGGCCATCGGGAGTGCGAAGGTCTTGATGGACTCAAGCCCGTTGCCCGCCGCGAAGAAGTACACCAGCGCCACGCTGGCGAACACGGCCAGGTTCGTGTTCAATGAACGGGTGAACGACTGGCTGATCGACTTGTCCACAAGGTCCGCTGTATCCATGCGCGGATTCAGCTGAGCGTTCTCGCGGATGCGGTCGTAAATGACGATCGTATCGTTGATGGAGTAGCCCAGGATCGTCAGTGCGACCGTAACAAACATGTCGCCGATCGGAATGCGGAAGATGACGAATACGAAGAACACCACGAACACGTCATGCACCAGCGCGATCATGGCCATGACGCCCGCCGACAGGCCATGGATCTTGCGGAAGCTGAACCACACGTACGCGATGATCAGCGCAAAGGACAGGAACACAGCCAGCATGCCGTTCTGCATGAACTTCTGGCCGAAGAACGGCGTCACCGAGTTGGTTTCGGCCAGGGTGAACTCCTGATCCGGGCGCGCGGCCTTCAGCGCGGAGGTCACGGCCTCCATCTCGTCGCTGTTCAAGTTCTCTCCGCCGGACAGGCTCAGCACAAGGCGCTTGTCGCCGGTAGCGAAATCGGTGGTGATCTGGGCTGTGACGACGTGGCCGGGCAGCGCCGTCTCGGCGATATTGGCGGCCTCGTCGGTGTTCAGGTCAATGGTCTCGGACATGTCGTACTTCAGGATGGTGCCGCCCTTAAACTGAATATCCAGCACGACGCCGTTGGTGAACATAAACACCAGGCCCACCGCCATGATCAGGCAGGAGACACTGAAGAACACCTTGCGCTTGTTAAAGAACGGGAAGATTCTGACGTCCTTCTTCGCCAGCGCGCGGTCAGACATCCAGACCTTCGTTTTGCGCGCGAAGGGGAACGAGGCAAGGCTCATCGTCATCAGTTTCGTCGCGGTGACGCCGGCCACAAAGTTCATGATGATGCCGAACAGCAGGGTGTAGGCAAAGGACAGCATGGCGCCCGTTCCCAGCCACATCATGATGAACGCGACGATCAGAACGGTGATATTGCCGTCAAAAACAGACGAGAACGCTGCCTTGAACGCGGCGGGAATCGCCACATCGACGGGTTTCCCGGCCTTGAGCTCCTCGCGGATGCGCTCGGATACGATGACATTGGCATCAACGCCCATGCCGATGGACAGAATGATACCCGCGATACCGGACAGGGTGACGGTGATCTGCGGCCAGGTGATCATGAGCATGATGCCCGCGATCTGCAGCAGCAGCGAGATGGAAGCCACGACACCGGACATGCGGTAGTACAGCATCAGCCCGATGCAAATCAGGATGAACGCAGCGATGCCCGCGGTCAGCATGACCTCCAGCGCGTTGGAACCCAACTGCGGGGAGATGGCTGAGTAGTTGTCTGCAACCAGCGAGAACGGCAGCGAGCCGGAGTTGATCTGGTTGGCCAGTGTCACAGCCTCTTCCTGGCTGTGCAGACCGTTGATGACGCAGGTGTCGCTGTCAATCTTCGATTGCACAATGGGATCGGAGATCATCGTCTCGTCCATGTAGATCGAAATCTTCTGATTGATCAGCTTGCCGGTGGCTTCCGCCCATGCGGCGCGGCCCTCGGACTTGAGCTTCAGCTGAACCAAAAACCCGCCGCTCTTGGACTCCTGATCGATCATCGCGGTGGCGGATTCGACCATGTTGCCCTCCAACACCACGTTGCCGGACGGGTCTTTGAATGTCAGATGAGCCATGGAGCCCAGCTCTTGAATCGCCTTGTCCGGGTTGAACTCGGTCTCGCCGGACTGCCACGGAAAGCGGACCAAAATGCTGCCGCCTGCCGGGTCAAGGGTCACGTCGCGGTCCAGAATGTTGTTCTGGTCCAATCGGGTCTCAATGACCGTGCGCGCGGCTTCAAGCTCAGCCTGCGTGGGCGCGCGGCCCAGGTCCTTTGGCACAAAGGTCGCGTCCACGCCGCCGCGGATGTCGATGCCGAACCGCATATCGCTGGCGCCCATCAGCGCCCAATCCGTGCCCGGTAGATGAAACCCGAAAAAGGCGACAAACGACAGAATCAAGGTGATTGCCAGTACGATGGCAAAGTTTTGCTTGCGTCTCATAATGTGTGCTCAGTCCTTTTCTTGTTATGAATAGAGTTTCCGGTTTCGTCACGCGCTAAACATGGGCGGCGCATGAATTCGATGCGCCTGTTGGCGCCTTTGGCGATGGCGACGCAAGGGCCGCGCAAACGGCCCCGCGAGCGTGACCGGCAGCGGCAAGGCCATCAGCAGCGCCGCAGCCAGCGCCCAGAGGCCACCGGAGGCCGGCAGCCCCCCGCCCGGCCCGGACGAAAGCGCGGTCCCGCATGGCTTTGGCGCAGGCGGCGCGGACATGCCCACACAGGCGGTCTCCATCGACACCGGTACATCGCGCGGCGTGGGATTGGCATGTGGATCCATCAGCGGCGCCTGAAGCAGGTTCAGCACACAAACGCAGACCAAAAAAGCCGCAATGAACAAAGCGCCACGCCGCATGTGCTCCCCCTCCCCTTCCGATAAGGCATCCCACCCCATGATGATAATCTGATTATACTTCATCACAAACACAAACACAATCACAGTATCGAATACTTAACGACCCGCAGCACTCCTGCCTACCTCAGAATTCCTTCGCTTCGTTCACAATCTGTTCACATAATGTTCATCGAGTTGGGGTATCCTATAAGCACCGGACGGCCTCCCCAGCCTCCGGTCCCCCATCCACCCATGGCGGAATCCCCAACCGCGATCAACTTGTGGTGGACCCCTAAACAGCAAGACCGCCCGGCACTTTGAGCAGAAAGTGTGCGGGCGGTCTTGTTTGACGATTGCCGCGATTGTGAAGATATGGTATAATTCAATCAGCGCATGCGCTTAACGCGACATCAACAAAAAGGCAGGTTTTCCATCAATGAGGCTTGTGACGCGATCGGATTTTGACGGGCTGGCTTGCGGCGCGCTGCTCAAGACACTGGGCATCATCGACACCTGGAAATTCGTACACCCCAAGGACATGCAGGACGGACTGGTGGAAATCACCGCGGACGATGTGCTCGCAAACGTTCCCTATGTGGCCGGGTGCGGCATGTGGTTCGATCATCACGCGTCCGAGATGGAGCGCGTGGGCAAAGACAAGCTCTGCCCCGGCGAATGCCGCCTGGCGGACAGCGCCGCGCGGGTCATCTACGACTACTACAGCGGACCGGAAAAGCTCCCGCATTTCAAACCCATGATCGAGGCCGTGGACCGTGTGGACAGCGGCAAGCTGACGCGCGCGGAGATTATGACGCCCACCGGTTGGGTGTTGATGGGCTTCATCATGGACCCGCGCACGGGGCTTGGCCGATTCCGCGACTTCCGCATCAGCAACTACGAGCTGATGGTCCATCTGCTCGACGCCTGCGCAGTGAAGAACATCGACGAGATCCTCGCCATGCCAGACGTCATCGAGCGCACCCAACTGTACTTTGAGCAGGACAAAAAGTTCCGGGACATGCTGCTGGCGCACACGAAAACCCACGGCTGCGTGATCCTGACCGATCTGCGCGATGTAGATCCGATCTACACAGGCAACCGGTTCCTGGTCTACAGCCTGTTCCCGGACCAGAACGTATCCGTCTGGGTTGTGGACGGCCGCGGCAAACAAAACTGCCCCATCGCTGTGGGCTACTCGATCCTGAACCGCACAAACAAGGTCAATGTTGGCTCGCTGATGCTGAAATACGGCGGCGGCGGACATGAAATGGTCGGCACCTGCCAGGTGGATTACGACAGGGCGGACCAAGCCATTGCCGAGATCATCGATGCGCTGAACGCGTAATTTGGCCCGTCGCTCTCTCACCTCTCCGAAGCGAAACTCGGAGTGCAACGAAGGACCTCACCCGCCGCAGCGGACATTTCCTTTATTGGGAAACGCCGCCTCACGGCCGGGGAGGCCCTTCGCTGCGCTCAGGATGACACGGTGGCGGGGACGTTGGCTGAGGAAGGGCGCGGTCTCGCTGACCAATGAGTTGCCTCACCGACCGAATGAATCAGCGCTTAGCTTGACCGCTACGACAGTCGCCCCCGAAAATCCTCATACCCAAACGCTTTCACAGCCCGCACCGTACCGTCCCGCTCCACCACGGCAATGCCGGGCAGGTTCGTGCCATTGAATGTGTTGTTCTTTACCATCGAGTAAATCGCCATGTCCTCAAACACCACGAAGTCGCCCACCTTCAGCGGCTGCGGGAACCGGTATTCGCCGATCACATCGCCCGCCAGACATGTCGCCCCCGCCAAGGTATACCGACACGCGCCGCCTTCCCCCACCACGCGCGGCCTGTACGGCATTTCCAGTACGTCCGGCATGTGGCATGCTGCGGATGTGTCCATGATGGCGACCTGGCGTCCGTTCTCAACCACGTCCAGTACCCTCGACACCAGATAACCCGCGTCCAGCGCCACCGCTTCGCCGGGTTCCAGATACACCTGAAGGCCCGTTCGTTCTCGAAAATCCTTCACGCAGTCCACCAGCGCGTCCACGTCGTAGTCTTTGCGGGTGATGTGGTGACCGCCGCCGAAGTTGATCCAGTCCATCCGATCAAACCAGCGCCCGAATCGCGCCTCCACCGCGGCAAGCGTTTCGATCAGCGCGTCCGCGTTTTGCTCGCACAGCGTGTGAAAATGCAGGCCGCTGATGCCGTCGAGCTGGTCCGGCTCGAAGTTTTCGAGTGTCACGCCCAATCGTGAACCGGGTGCGCAAGGATCGTAGAGCGCGTGTCCGTCCTGTGTGCTGCGTTCGGGGTTGATCCGGATGCCGCACTGGACGCCCGCCGCCAGCGCGCGCGCCCGAAACTTGCGCCACTGGGCAAATGAGTTGAACACCAAGTGATCGCAGATGCCGACCAGCGCATCCATCTCCGCATCTGAATAGGCGGCGGCAAACGCGTGGTTTTCCTTGCCCATGTATTCATGCGACAGCATAGCCTCATGCAGTCCGCTGGCGCACGTCCCGTCCAAATACCTACCGATGACAGGGTACAAACTGAACATCGAAAACGCCTTCTGCGCCAGCAAGACCTTGCACCCACTCCGGTCCGCCACATCCCTCAGCGCACGGCAGTTACGCTCAATCAGCCGCGCATCCACCACGTAGCACGGTGTGGGCACCGCCCGTACATCGAATCCGAGCTCCATCATTTCCATGTCTAGTCCACCAGCGCCGGATTGAAGTCCTCCACCCACGGCAGGCCCCATTCGGAAAGCGCCGCCATGAACGGGTCGGGATCGAACTGCTCCACATTGTATACACCCGGTTTACTCCACTGGCCGTTCAGCATCAGCATCGCGCCGATCATCGCCGGGACGCCCGTCGTATAACTGATGGCCTGGGAGCCGACCTCCCGGTAGCACGCCTGGTGGTCGCACACATTGTAGACATAGTAGGAAACTGGCTTTCCGGCCTTTATGCCCTGAAAAATACAGCCAATATTGGTCTTGCCCACAGTGCGCGGACCGAGCGACGCCGGATCAGGGAGCACGGCCTTGAGGAACTGCAGCGGGACAATTTCTCTGCCCTCGTACATGATCGGCTCGATGGACGTCATGCCCACATTCTCCAAACACTTCAGATGGGTCAGATAGCTCTGTCCGAAGGTCATGAAGAACCGAATGCGCTTGACGCCCGGGATGTTGACCGCCAGCGACTCGATCTCCTCATGGTGCAGCAGGTACATGTCCTTCACGCCCACTTCCGCAAAATCAAACGCACGCTTGATCTCCATGGGCTTGGTGTGGATCCAGCGGCCATCCTCCCAGTAACTGCCGTCGGCGGTCACTTCGCGGATGTTGATCTCGGGGTTGAAGTTGGTCGCGAAGGGATAGCCATGGTCGCCGCCATTGCAGTCCAGGATGTCAATGTAGTGAATCTCGTCGAAGTAGTGCTTCAGCGCGTAGGCGGAGAACACGCCCGTCACGCCCGGGTCAAACCCGCATCCGAGCACCGCACAGATGCCCGCCTTTTCAAACTTCTCGCGGTACGCCCATTGCCAGCCATACTCGAACTTCGCGGTGTCCAGCGGCTCATAGTTTGCGGTGTCCAGATAATGGGTCTTTGTGGCGAGGCAGGCATCCATGATCGTCAGGTCCTGATAGGGCAGGGCCAGGTTCACCACAACGTCTGGCCCAAAGGATTCGATCAGCGCGATGAGCTGATTCACATCATTCGCGTCCACCCGAGCCGTGTGTATGATCGTCTTGGTCGTAGGCTGAAGCTTTTCCTTGAGCGCATCGCACTTTGACACGGTGCGGCTGGCGATCATGATCTCCGGGAAGGCCGCGCTGTTTTGGCAGCACTTGGCGATGGTGACCCCTGCGACCCCGCCGCAGCCGATGATGAGGGTTTTGGACATGGGGGTATACCTCCTTTGAATTGGATGCGCCGTGCCGACAAGGGGCACTTCCTACTCCCTTGCCAACATCAATATCAGTTCCCGCACGATCTTGCAGGCTGCCGCAGTCGAAATCCCGCTGGGGTCATACGGTGGCGACAGCTCCACCACGTCGCAGCCAACAATGTGGCACCGGTTCAGCATCAACAGTGCCTGATGCAGCTCGTTGAATGTCGCGCCGCCCGGTTCCGGTGTGCCGGTCCCCGGGAATACGGACGGGTCGAGCACGTCCAGGTCAATGCTCAGATAGACCGGCGTGCGCTCAATCAGACGCGCGACCTCCGCAAGATCCAACAGTTCAAGCGGGTGCATGTCGGTGTGCTGACGCGCGAAATCGAACTCTGCTCGCTCCCCAGAACGAATCCCGAATTGATGAATGCGCCCATCCCCCACCAGCTCCCAGACCCTGCGCATCACCGTCGCGTGGGACAAACGCTCGCCAAGATAATCCTCGCGCAGGTCCGCGTGAGCATCGAAGTGGATGACGTGCAGATCGGGATGCTTCGCCACCGCTGCCCGCACCACACCCAGGCTCACCAGATGCTCGCCGCCCAGCAGAAACGGAATCTTCCCATCAGCGAATATGCGTTCTGCCCGCGCCTCGATCATGCCCAGCGCACGTTCGGCGTTCCCATAGGGCAGCTCTTCATCCACCAGGTCACACAGCTTGCAGTCTGCCAGGTCCCGCTGCTGATACAGGCTGTACGATTCGAGCCCGTACGACTCGGCCCGGATCGCCTTTGGACCAAAGCGCGTGCCCGGTCGAAACGACGTCGTGCCGTCAAAGGCCGCGCCGAACAGCACGATCTCGGCGTCTGCGTATTCGCTGTCCGCCGCCAGAAACCCGTCCGTCTGTCTATTCCACATCCTTCAGCATCTCCTCCACATACGTCGGCAGCGCGAACGCGCCCCGGTGCAGGTTGGGGTTATAGTACCGACACTCCACGCCCAGCGCTTTCCAGCGCGCAGCGTCCAGGTCCTTCACCGGATGCAGCTTCTTCGACGCGAACCCGAACAGCCAGTGTCCGCTGGGGTAGGTGGGTATGTGCGCCTGATAAACGCGGCAGATCTCGAATGATTTCGCGATCCGCTTGTGGGCGCGCAGACAGGCGTGGGCGTCGCCCTCATAGAACGGGCTTTCGTGCTGGTTCACCAAGATGCCGTTGCCATTGAGCGCCTTGTAGCAGTTGCCATAGAACTCCTTGGTAAACAGCCCCTCGCCCGGTCCAAACGGATCGGTGGAGTCCACGATGATCACGTCATAGCGTTCGTCCACATGACGCACGAACTTCAACCCGTCCTCAAAGTGCGTGCGAACGCGCGGATCATAGAATCCGCAGGCGGTCTTGGGCAGGTGCTGTTTACACACGTCCACCACCTGCTCATCGATCTCGACCAAATCGATCTCCTCGACAGCATCATACTTTTCCAACTCCCGCAGCACGCCGCCGTCTCCCGCGCCGATGACCAGAATGCGCTTGGGGGCCGGATGCGCCGCCATGGGCACATGCACAATCATCTCGTGATAGATAAACTCGTCCTTTTCTGTCAGCATCATGTAGCCGTCCAGCGTCAGAAACCGGCCAAACTCCGGCGAGTCGAACACGTCGATGCGTTGATACTTGCTCTTGCCCGCATAGAGCTGTCGGTCCACCTTGATGGACAGCCTCACATGATCCGTGTGGTATTCGCTGAACCACAGGTCCAAGTCCTTCATATTCGCGCCTCCCCGCAGAGCACATTGATCTGCTCGATTCCCATGTCCTCAGGACCTGTCAAAAGACATCCCTTTTCCTTCGCATAGCGCACATAATCCACGATCTCTTGTGTGATCCGCTCGCCCGGCGCGCAGATTGGGATCCCGGGCGGATAACACATGATGAACTCACAGCTGATCTGCCCCGCCGCGCCTTCGAGGGGCACAGACCGCTTCGCGCCATAAAACGCGTCCTGGGGCGGAACGCACACGATGGGCTGAATGTATTCATCGACCTTCACCGCCTGGCCGGGCTTGCCGAACTGACGGCGGATCTCAAACAGCGCGCCGATCAGCATTTCGATGTTCTTGTGCGTATCGCCCACCGAGACGTAGGCCAGGATGTTGGAGGTGTCGCCAAACTCGATCTGGATGTCGTACTCGTCCCTGAGGATATCATAGACTTCAATGCCCGCCAGACCCATGCCCAGCGTGTTCACCGCCAACTTGGTCCGGTCAAAATCGAACACCGACTGCCCATCCGTCAACTCCGCGCCGAACGCATAACAGCCGTCGATGCGGTTGATCTCTGCGCGGGCGTACTCGGTCAGGTCCAGCACATTCCTGAATGTTTCGCGTCCGCGCAGCGCCAGGTTGCGGCGCGACATGTCCAGGCTCGACAACAGCAGATATGACGCGCTGGTGGTCTGCTGCAGATTGATGACCTGGCGCACATAATCGGCGTTGACGTTCGGGCCGCACAGGAGCAGCGAACTCTGGGTCAGCGAGCCGCCGGACTTGTGCATGCTCACAGCGGACATGTCGCAGCCCGCCGCCATGGCGGAAACGGGCAGACCCTCGCCAAACGAAAAGTGGGTGCCGTGGGCCTCGTCCGCCAGCGCCAGCATGCCCCGCGCGTGTGCGGCCTCCGCGATGGCCCGGACGTCCGAGCAGATCCCGTAATACGTCGGGTTGTTGATGAACACGGCTTTCGCGTTCGGATGCGCGTCCATGGCGGCCAGCACATCGCAGAGCGCCGCGCCCGTGGCGATACCCAGTCGCGGGTGGGCCTGGCACGGTGCATACACCGGCACCGCGCCGCACAGCACCAGCGCATTGAGCGCCGAACGGTGCACATTGCGCGGCAGGATGATCTCATCGCCTCGCGCGACAGCGGACAGGATCATCGCCTGCACCGAACTGGTCGTGCCGCCGACCATGAAGAACGCCTCCGAAGCCCGGAACGCCTCCGCGGCGAGCATCTCCGCCTCGCGGATCACACCCGTAGGGTGACACTGGTTGTCCAGCGGCTTCATGCTGTTCACATCGATGGAAAGGCACTGCGCCCCCAGAAAGTCCCGCAAGGGCTTGTTACCCGAGCCGCGCTTGTGGCCCGGCACATCAAACGGGATAATCCGGTCCCGACGCAGCCGCTCCAGCGCGGCGCAGATCGGCGTGAGGTTCTGGTCCATCAAGGACACCACCTTTCCAGATGCGATGGGCGAGGTTTGACAGCGCTCGCGCCATCGCTCCTTCTTATGAAGTGGCACGGCCTCGCCATGCCTCCCCACGCCAGTAGGGAGACAGCGCGAGAGCGCCGGAGGGGTTACCCTCAATACACATTCTGCCCACTGAAGATCTCAATCATCTCCTGCCGCAGCGAGTTGGTGATCTGCAGTCGCGTTCTCGGCGCAATCTCATACACATCGGTCTTGAACAAATAGTTCTGCAGATCCACTTCCTTGATCAGCATCTTGGTGTGGAACAGGTTCGCCTGATACACATTGATGTCAATCGCGTCATACTTTTCCAGCACCTTGTCGTCGACAAACTCCTGTATCGATGAGATCCGATGGTCCATGAACACCTTTTGGCCGCCCAGGTTTCTCGTGAAGCCGCGCACCCGGTAATCCATGGTGATGATGTCCGAATCAAACGATCCGATCAGATAATCCAGCGTCTGTAGCGGCGTGATCTCGCCGCAGGTGGCGATGTCAATGTCCACGCGGAAGGTCGCAATGGATGTGTCGGGGTGGTACTCAGGATAGGTGTGCACGGTCACGTGGCTCTTGTCCAGGTGAGCCAGCACCGTAGCGCCTTCCTTGGGATGCATGGATTCCTCGGCGATCAGTATGGTGACCGACGCGCCCTGCGGGTCATAATCCTGTTTGGAGATGTTCAGTACCGTGGCGCCAATCATATCCGTCACGTGCAGCAAGATGCCCGTGAGCCGGTCTGAGTTGTACTGCTCGTCAATATAGGCCACATAGTCCCGCTGTTCCCTGGCGGACTTGGCATAACACACATCATAGATGTTGAAGCTGAGCGATTTGGTCAGATTGTTGAACCCGTAGAGCTTCATTTTCTCCATGGAGCGATCCCCCTCACGGCACAATTACAAAAAAAGGCACGCCGCCGAAGCGACATGCCCGAAACGTCAACACCCGAGGCCGCGCCTGCCTGGAATATCCAGCATACGCGCATCCTTTTGTTGTGTGTCAGAGTCTATATAGCAAGCACTTGCTTTTACTACTCATATTGACCGTTTCGTGAGTGTCACAATCGACCAACCCATAAAACCGGGCCTCGAAGGCCCCATCAATAAGGCGGGCTTTCAGCGCCGCCGCTCGGCAGTCCGACCCAGGCTGTCCGTGGCCATGTCCCATCGAAGGGAGGGTCGCAGTTCTTGCTAGGATAACCTAGACACAAGGAAAACAAACATTTTGAAGGATAGCACAGAAAATGTACAGTGTCAATATATCAGGGTATAAATATTGCGTTATGTGGATGTATACGAGCCAAAATTTTCCAGGCACTGAAAAATTTGGCCACGCTCTGTTGTGTATTGGGTGAAGGGGGGAGGAACAAATGCAAAAGGCGGAATTGCAATCGCGGGTGCGGCAGTCGGTCGCGCTGCATCATCGAAGCATGCTGCGACTGGCGTATGCCTATCTGCGCACCACTCCGGACGCGGAGGACTGTGTACAAGAGGTATTCCTGAGCTATTTTCGGGCCGCGCCGATGTTTCGGGACCCGGAGCACGAGAAAGCCTGGCTGCTGCGGGCGACCATCAACCGTTGCAAGAACCAGCTGAAGAGCGCATGGAACACGCGGCGGGCGCCCATGCCCGAGACGCTGGAAGCTGTGGACGAGCAGAGCGAGCTGCTCCATGAGGTGCTGGCGCTGGACGAGATGTACCGGCTGCCGATCCATCTGCACTACTACGAAGGATATTCGATCAAGGAGATCGCGGCGCTATTGTCGGAAAAGCCCGCGACCATCGGCACCCGCTTGGCGCGGGGCCGCGAACAACTGAAGGCTGCGATGGGAGGGATTGAGCATGCCTGAGCGCGATATGCTGGAATCGGGCCTGTATCAAAAGGCCATGGACGATGTGAAGTTCAGCGCGGACTTTGAGGCGCGCACATTGGAAAGACTGAAGCGCGAACTGGGCAGCGAACAACCGAAGCGCCGGTCCAGCGCCGTGCGCCGCTGGGCGACCGGCCTGAGCGCTGTCGCCGCCGTGGCGGTGGTTGGGTTTGTCGGAGTACGGATGTGGCTGGCCCAAAATGCAGCGCCGCTGGATGCGCCGTCAGAACAATCAGTGACCCTCTCCAAGCCTGCGATGGCCACCTCCATGCCCGCCGCGCCCTCGGTCGCATCGGAGTTTGAGGACGCGACCGCCGAGTCAGCCGCCATCGTAGAAGGCGCGGACTACGGCTTGGACGTGACCGCGAGCGGCGTTCTATACGAATATGAACCGGGCAACGACGCCATTGACCTGTCCCAGTCCATGGCAGTCCATGCCACCGGCATGCCCCGGCACGACACGGCAGAGTACAACAGCATCCGGGAGATCAGCTTCAAGGACGCCAAGACCGAACCGCTGTCCACCTTCGCGGCAGACGTGGACACCGCGTCCTACGCCAACGCGCGCCAATGGCTGGCTGCGGGCGCTGTGCCGCCGGCAGGCGCGGTGCGCACGGAGGAGTTCCTCAACTACTTCAGCTACGATTATCCTGAGCCCACAGGCAACGAACCGTTCTCCGTCACCACCGAACTGGCGCCCTGCCCGTGGAACCTGGAGCACGCGCTGATGATGGTCGGCCTGAAGGCCAAGGACGTGGATGTGTCCACTCTGCCGCCTACGAACCTGGTTTTCCTGATCGATGTCAGTGGATCCATGGACATGGACAACAAGCTGCCCTTGGCGCAGAAGGCGTTTCGGATGCTGATCGAGCAATTGAGGCCCCAAGACCGCGTGTCCATCGTGACGTATGCCGGCTCCGACAATGTGCTGATCGACGGCGCGACAGGCGAAGAAAAAATGCGCATTGCACAGGCCATCGATTCACTGTTTGCAGGCGGATCCACCGACGGCGCGAGCGGAATCCAGACCGCCTACGGTTTGGCGCAGAAACACCTTATCCGCGGCGGCAACAACCGCGTGATTCTGGCCACGGACGGCGACCTGAACGTCGGATTGACCAGCGAGAGCGAACTGACAAAACTCATCGAGGACAAAAAGCAGTCGGGCGTATTCCTGTCAGTGATGGGGTTTGGCCAGGACAACCTGAAGGACAACAAGCTGGAGGCGCTCGCCGATCACGGCAACGGCAATTACAGCTACATCGACAGCCAGCTGGAAGCGAAAAAGGTGCTGGTAGAGGAACTGGGCGGCACCTTCTTCACCGTGGCCAAGGACGTGAAGCTGCAGGTGGAATTCAACCCGGACCGGGTCAAGGAATACCGGCTGGTCGGCTACGAAAACCGGATACTGGACGCCAAGGACTTTCAGGACGACACCAAGGACGGCGGCGAGATCGGTGCAGGCCACATGGTGACCGCGCTGTACGAACTGGTGCTGGCGGACGGCCAGGCGCAAGGCGCAGACCTGAAATACCAACAGTCCACAACCACCGGTTCCAGCGAATACGCCACAGTCAGCGTTCGGGCAAAGGCGCCGGACGGGGATGTGAGTGCGGAATATACCCATCCCGTGTCCACGGAAAAGTACACGGATACACCGTCCAACCGGATGCGCTTTGCCTCCGCCGTGGCGGAAGTGTGCCTGTTGCTGCAGGACAGCGAGTACAAGGGCGACGCCAGTTATCAGGACGCTGCGGACCGGCTCAGCGGGATTGAGGGCCTGACCGCGGACCCGTACAAGGACGAATTCGCTTATATGGTGCGGCAGTTTGCAAGAAAGCAGTAGCATACCGGCTTCTCCCGGCGTCCATCCGAGATAGACGCTTGAATGATCTGATGCGCCACCGCGCCGTATGTGATATAATGGCAGCAGCATGGGACCACCCATATCTAGACAGGAGGGAACCCTCATGAAAGTCCTGCTCGTCAATGGCAGTTCCAGACCCAATGGCTGCACCGCCACCGCACTCAGCGCCGTGGAAAAGGCCCTCATCGCCGAGGGCATCGATACCGAGACCCTGTTCATCGGCAACGAGCCGCTGAGCGACTGCATCGCCTGCGGCAAGTGCCGCCAAACAGGCGCTTGCGTGTTTGACGACATCGCCAACCGCTTGGCGAAAAAGGCGCTGGCATGCGACGGATTCGTTTTCGGTTCGCCGGTCTACTACGCCCACCCCAGCGCGCGGCTGCAGGCCGTGTTGGACCGCGCGTTCTATTCCGCATCGCGCAATTTCGCGTTCAAACCCGCTGCCGCCGTGCTCAGCGCGCGCCGCGCAGGCAACACCGCTTCCTTCGACGTCATCAACAAATACTTCACCCTCAGCTGCATGCCCGTGGTCTCCTCCACCTATTGGAACCATGTGCATGGCGCCGAGCCGGAGCAGGTGTTGCAGGACGTCGAGGGCCTGATGACCATGACCAACATCGGCAAGAACATGGCCTGGCTGATCAAATGCATTGAGCTGGCAAAGCAGAGCGGCTTGAACCACCCCGTCAACGAAAAGGTGTTCACCAACTTCATCCGGTAGCGCAGCATGATGAACGGGACTGTCACGCTTGCGATTGCCAGCGTGACAGTCCCATCTGTTGGTCGGAGGGTATGCTGCATCAAAACTTCCAGGGCTGATCGTTGTCCGGCTGTTCTTCACACGAGAAGCGCCTGACCGTGGCGTCCGCGTTCTCGGCGAACATGCCAATATAGGTGCCAGTGAAGGTCATATCCATGGTGGCCTCAGAGCACAGGCCCGCGACGGAGACGCTGCCCAGTGCAATCCAATCTCCGCCGGCGCGGTAGGAAAATGCATAGCGCGACCGGTTGGCGGTGATGGCGAACTCGATGGCGTCCCCATTGAGCACAGTCGCGCTCGCCACGATGGCGGTCAGACCATGTACGCGTGAAGCCAGCTCTATCCGCCGCGCGTCGCCGGATGTGGTCAGGTAGATCGCGGCACTGTAGTCTTTGTTGTAATAGGCGGTCATTCCCGCCTTTCCGCCCATGGGCGCGCAGACCATTTCCGTCTCGGCGCGAACGCAGAACGCGCGCTGGCGGGTGATGATGAGCGTAGGCGTGTCATCGGCGAGTGTTTCCGGTCCGCCGCGCAGCACGAGGCCGTCGCCTGTGAGCGCATACCGGTCGCGGACTGGATTGCGCACGAAATTCCAGTGCAAGTCCAGCGCCGCGCCTCGGAAATCGTCCCGCACATCGATGCTGCGCGGTGTGGGCGGCGCGGGCAGCGGCGCGTTCATCTCCAGCGCAATCCGCCCCGCGTTGCCCACCACAGGCCAGCCGTCGCGATCCCAGGTCACCGGCGCAAGGAAGGTCTCGCGCCCGATGTTGTGCAGCAGCGCGTGGCCGACGGGACGTATGCCGAGGCAGACGAGCCACCAGTTGCCGTGCTGGTCCTCCACCAGATCCGCATGGCCCGTTGCCTGGATCTGGGAACCTTGATTGTCCTTGTGGCTGAGGATCGGATTGCGGGGGCAGGGCTCGAAGGGGCCGAACGGATGCCGTGCGCGGAAGAGGGTTTCCATGTGGCCGTACTCGGTGCCGCCCTCGGCGATCATGAGGTAGTAGCGTCCATTGATTTTGTACAGATGCGGCGCTTCGGGGTGTTTTCCGCCGGCGCCGCCGGAGACGATCTTCACCTCACTGAGCAGCTCACCGGTCTTGGGGTCAATTTCTGCCATGGCAATGCCGCCCGAACCGGTGCCGCAGAAATACACCTTGCCGTCGTCGTCGAACAGCAACGATGGGTCGATGCCCCGGTGAGCGATCCAGGCGGGCTCGGACCATTCGCCGCGGATGTCGTCGGTATGCACGACGAAGTTGCCGCCGCCGGTGATGTTGGTGGTGATCATGTAGAATGTGCCATCGTGATGTCGGATGGTGGGCGCGAAGATGCCTCCGGAGTTGCGCGCGCCCTCGAGCGGAAGCTGACTGTCGCGGGTGAGGCAGTAATTGATCA
>JAVBTW010000254.1:0-5707 GCA_031555975.1 Eubacteriales bacterium | reverse complement strand
GTCATCATCGCCCGCGAGCTGAGCGCCGCGGGCCGTTCCATTTGCCGCATCGACGGCGAAGTCGTGCCACTGACGAAATATCGGCAGCTCACAGAGCTACTGGTGGACATCCACGGTCAGCATGAGCACCAAACACTGCTCAACCCCTCGCTGCATTTGGACGCCATCGACGCCTACGGCGGCGCAGACCATCAAGCGCTGAGGGAAAACGTGCGCTACCTCTATGAGGCGCACGCAGCCACCGAGGCCGAGATAGAGCGGCTCTCGCTCAGCGCGCTGGAGCGCGAACGTCGCATTGACACGCTCTCGTTCCAGATCAGGGAGATCGAGGACGTCAAGCCGAAACTCGGCGAGGATGAGGCGCTGGAACAGCAGGGCAATCTGATCCGAAACGCGGAGAAGATCGCGGGCGCGATTTCGCAGGCGTATGCTCAGGTCTACACCGGCGAGGGGCAGCGTGCCTCCGCGCAGGACCTGCTAAAGCGTGCACACGCCGCCATGCAACAGATCGCGTCCATCGATGAACGATTTGAAAAGCTGGCTGTGCGCCTGGAAGAGCTGTATTACTCAGCGCAGGACGCGGGTTATGAGTTGGGCGAACTGGCGGGCGAGGTCGATTATGATCCGGCGGCCGGCGAGCGCATTGACGACCGACTTGCAGACCTGAAAAAGCTCAAGCGCAAATACGGCCCGGAACTGGCCGATGTCATCTCGTTCCTGGCCGCGCGGAAGGTCGAGCTTGAGGACCTTGGCGCGGGCGACGAAATGATCAGCGAGCTGAAGAAGCGCCAAAAAGAAGAGCTTCGTCAGCTTGTTTCCGCATCCGAGTCGCTGACGGTACGACGGAAAACACTCGCTCGGGCATTTGAAGAAAAGTTGTTGACCCAGCTCGCCGACCTGGGCATGGCCCGAACGCGGTTCGAAGTGCGCTTTGACGAGACCAAGCCGGTTGAGCAGCGATTGGGCGCGGAAGGTTTCGATAAAGTCGAGTTCATGATCTCGCCCAACCCAGGCGAACCGCTAAAGCCGCTCTCCACCATCGCCTCTGGCGGCGAACTGGCGCGCATCATGCTTGCGATGAAGGCCATATCCGCCGACGCCGCGGGCGTAGACACGATGATTTTTGACGAGATCGATACAGGCGTCAGCGGCAGAATGGCGCAGGTGGTGGGGGAGAAGATGGCGCAAGTCGCCAAAGGCCGCCAGGTCATCTGCGTGACCCATCTGCCGCAGATCGCGGCGCTGGGCACGGCCCATTATGTGGTCGAAAAGACCGTCATGGGAGAGCGCACCGGCTCCGGTGTGCGCCGTTTGGACGAAGGCGGCAGGATCGACGAACTGGCCAGACTGCTCAGCGGCGCGGGGGATATCGAAGGCGGCAGGGCATACGCGAAGGGCATGCTGGACGCGGCGCAGAAGCTGGTGGCAAAAGCATAGCTTGTCTCTGTGCGAAATGCTAAAACTGCCGCACCAGCGCCACGACCTTGCCCAGAACGGTCACTTCATCTACAATGATCGGCTCCATGGCTGGGTTTTCGGGTTGGAGCCTGAAGTGGTGATGCTCTTTGAAGTAGCGCTTGACAGTGGCTTCGTCGTCAATCATGGCAACCACGATCTCGCCATTTTGGGCCTCACTCTGTTGGCGGACGACCACATAGTCGCCGTTCAGAATGCCCGCACCGATCATGCTTTCGCCCTCAATCCGCAGCGCGAACAGCTCGTCGTGACCCACCAGATCCTGGGGCATGACGAGATAATCCTCGATGTTCTGTTCGGCCAATATCGGCTGACCTGCCGTCACGCGGCCGATCAGCGGTACGGTGCGACCCTTGGACAGCGGATTGTCCAGCACTTCCAGGGCGCGGGGTTTGGTCGGGTCGCGCCGGATCAGGCCGCGATTTTCCAGTTCGCGCAGATGTCCATGGACGGTGGATGTGCTCTTTAAGTTCACCGCTTCGCAAATCTCGCGAACGGACGGGGGATAGCCATGGGCCTGCAACTCCTGTTTGATGAACTCAAGTATGCGGTTTTGGCTCTCAACGCCTCGGTCTCTCATGGGCATAGACGACACCCTTTCATCGAATGTTTGTTCTTATTATATCACGAACATCCGTTCACAGTCAAACGAACGTTCGGTAAATTTTCTGTGTGCGATTGAAAACGGGCGCGCATGCTGATATGATGAAGATCGAATGGAGTGATGACAGAGTGAGGATGTGCGTGCTGGACGAAGAGCGTCAGTGCGTGGAGTGTGGCGAGTGCTCCATGTGCGATCTAAACCCGGAAAAGACCTGCGACAACTGCATGCAGTGCGTGAACAGCGGCGCGGATTATTTGGCCATTGAGATTGATGACGTGATCGAAGGCGAGGACATTGGCGAGTGAAGAGGCGCTACGACAAGTTGGTGCGCGACGGAATTCCTACGATCATCGAGCAGGCAGGCGCTGTATGCCGTACGCGCGCGTTAAGCCATGAGGAATACATCGAACGCCTGGACGCGAAGCTGCAAGAGGAACTAAACGAGTACCTGGCCGATGGCTCATTGGAAGAGCTGGCTGATTTGGTGGAAGTCATCCGCACCGCAGCAACCGCGCGCGGCGGGTCGTGGGACGAACTGGAAAAGCTGCGCATCGCCAAGCGCGACGAGCGCGGTGGGTTCGACGGCAGAATTTTCTTGATCGACGTGGATGAGCCGTAGGCTCGGGGGACCAGGCATAATCGATGTTATCTATTCGCAAAAGACAGCTTTTACGAATAGATAAGGAGGTTTTCTCCTGAGCGGCGCTTTAGATGTGAAAACGATGCTCTTTGATGAGCGCATCATGGCCTTGCTGTCTCACAGCGTTTTTATTAGAGCTGATCGCCGAGACTGACGACGATGCGGTCGGTTTCTATCGCAAGACCGGATTCTCATCCAGCCCCTTGGCGAACGAAACCCCGGTGTTGTTCGCTATTCGTGCGCGTTGCGATGCAGCGCCTTGACATGGTTTGCCCGACTGGGCTATACTCAATATGCCCCTCCCCTATTGTTATTTTGACGTTAAGGAGATTGATATGCCCAAAGAGCTGAGCTATGCGGAGCGCGTGGCGCGTGAGCGCACGGAATTGATCCGCGCCACATTGCGGGATATCCCAAACGCATGTTCCGAATTTATCCGCGCCATAGAGCCCACAACCTCAGCCCTGACGCGGCTGGGCTATGCGCGTGACCTTCGGTTGTTCTTCAACTATTTGGCCGCCGAGGCGCCGGAGTTCGGCGGCTTTACCCGTGACCAGTGGACGTATGACCAGCTCGGGCGCATCACCTCGATGCACATCGAGATGTTTCTTGACTACCTGTCGCTGTACGTCAACATTGATCAGGATGCGGAGTATACCAACGCGGAATTGGGCAAAATGCGCAAGCTGTCCGCACTGCGCAGCTTCTTCAAGTATCTGTTCAAGAATAACCGCGTCCCTGCCAACGTCGCGGTGCTGGTTGACATGCCCAAGCGGCACGAAAAGCCGATCCTGCGCCTGGAGATTGATGAAGTGGCGCGGTTATTGGACATGGCTGAGACCGGCGGCGCGCTGAACGAGCGCCAGAAGGCGTTTCACGAGATCACACAGCGGCGTGATCTGGCGATGCTGACGCTGTTCCTGGGCACGGGCATCCGCGTCAGCGAGTGCGTTGGGCTGAATCTGATGGACCTGGACTTTGAGAACAACAGCTTTCTGGTGACCCGAAAGGGCGGCGATCAGGTAATCCTGTACTTTCCCGACGAAGTATCGGACGTGATAAAGCGCTATGTCGAGTGGCGGCGGGATCAGGAAACCCTGCCCGGGCACGAGGACGCGCTGTTCCTGTCCATTCAGCGGCGGCGGATGACTTCGCGCGCGGTGGAGAACATGGTCAAAAAATATGCGCTGCAGGCCGCGCCGCTGAAAAAGCGGATGAGTCCGCACAAGCTGCGCTCGACGTTCGGCACGAATCTGTATCAAGAAACCGGCGACATCTATCTGGTCGCAGATGTGCTGGGCCACAAAGACGTAAACACGACGCGCAGGCACTATGCGGCCATGAGCGAAGAGCGCCGCAGGATGGCCGCTAAGTCCGTCGTGCTGCGCGGGCATCCCGATGGACCGGCGGATGAGGACAAATAACGCCGAATTTGCCCAAGCGCACCCCCAAATTGCGAGGAAAGCAACCGCAGTTGCTTGCGAACTGTCGCTGCGCATGGTATACTTTTTACGGTACACTTGCCCCAATGGAACACAGAAAGGTGGTTGACCCCTTCATGAAGAAGCTACTCTCAATCCTGCTGACGCTCATGCTGCTGATATCAGCGCTGCCCGTGTTTGCGGAGACCGCTCCTGAGGAGCCCGTCAAGATCACCATCTTCCACACCAACGACGTGCATGGCCGGTATGACAACACGACGGGCATGGGCTATGCGATGGCCGCGAGCTATGTGAATGAAGCGAGAAGCGCGGGCGAAAACGTGCTGTTGCTGGACGCCGGAGACACGACCCACGGCACGATCTTTGCCAACGCTGCCAAGGGCTCGAGCATCATCAAGATCATGAACGAGCTGGGCTATGCCGCGATGACGCCGGGCAACCACGATTTTAACTACGGCAAAGACCATCTGCTGGCACTGTCCAAGGAAGCAGCATTCCCCATGCTCAGCAGCACACTGAAGAACGCGGATGGCAGCCCTGTCCTGACGCCGTACACGATCGCGGAAGTGGGCGGCAAGAAGATCGCCATTGTGGGTGCGGAAAACCCGCAGATGAAGTCTGCGATTCACCCGAGCCACATCGAAGGGCTAACATTTGACACCATTGATGCGGTCAAATCGACCGTGGCGGAAGTGAAGGACCAAGCCAACGCCGTGGTCCTGCTGGTACACTGGGGTGTGGGCGATGAATACACACCGGACAGCACAGAGCTGGCCAAGATTGAGGGTGTGAACCTGGTCATCGACGGCCATAGCCACACACTGCTAGAGAACATACCGCAGGCCGAAGGCAGCGCGCTGGTCACATCGACGGGTGAGTATCTGAACAACCTGGGCAAGGTTGTCATGACATTCGACGGCGATAACGTGAGCGCTGAGGCCGAGCTGATCCCCAATCCCAAGCGGTTTGAGGACCACAAACTGCTGAACCTGGTCGCTGAGATCGAAGGTTCTCAGAGTGCGATTCTGGACACGGTGATCGGGAAAGCGGAGGTTGAACTGGTCGGTGCGCGCGAGTTTGTGCGGACGCAGGAGACGAACCTGGGCGACTATGTGTGTGACGCGCTGATTGAGCTGACGGGCGCGCAAGTCGCGCTGTTCAATGGCGGCGGCATCCGCAAAACGGTCCCTGCGGGCGATATCACGATCCGCGACATTAACGAAGTGTTCCCGTTCGGCAACTATGTGGTGCAGATCAGCGTGACGGGCGAACAGATTGTTCAGGCGCTGGAGCACGGATATCGGCTGATGCCGGAATCGAACGGTGGGTTCGCGCAGATTGGCGGAATTACATGCACAGTCGATCCTTCGAAGGAAGCAGGCAGCCGTGTCTCTGAGGTGAAGGTACAGGGCGAGCCGATCGATCCTGCCAAGGCATATGTGATGGTGACCAACGACTTCCTGGCAGCCGGCGGCGATGGGTACGAGATGCTGGCCGGAGCGCCAATGCTGCTGCAGATGAGCGTCATGGACGACATGCTGATCG
>JAVBTW010000324.1:0-5764 GCA_031555975.1 Eubacteriales bacterium | reverse complement strand
TGAGGGAAACATGAAAAATCGGCGAATGGGGGCGGCAGCGCAAGCGATTGCGCTGATGGTCCTGTTGGCTGTGCTTCTTTGTGGTCCTACCCGTGCGGCGGCCGAATTGCGGGATATCGGGTTGAATGAGCGGTTGGAAGTCGCGCTGAGTGATGTGGCAGCCGAGTTCAGCTTCTCGGTGCCTTCCAACAGTGACTACACATTCCGAAGCTTCGGCGGCGCGGGCGCCAAGGCGGACCTGACGGTGGGCGTGGACCGCCTGCCGGTGGCGGCGGGCGAGGGGTTTCACTTCACGGTGCGGCTGGTGGCGGGAAAGCGGTACACGCTGTCGGTGACGGGTGAATCGGGCGCCGCATATGTTGAAATCATGCGGGACACGCTGGGCCGCAGTTTCAACAAACCGCTGGAGATCAAGAACCTCAGCGAGGGGTATCCCAAGGCCATTGCCCGCGCAGGCGATGTGCATTGGTACCGCTTCACGCCGGCGGTCACGGGGCTATACATGATCGCCACGCGCGGCGCGCTGTCTACGGTCGGTTTGGTGACGGATGCGATGGGCAACGCGCTGATGGCGGATGTGAATCAGTCCCAACCCTTTGACAAAAACTTTGCGCTTCAGTTGACGCTGATGCAGGGTCAGACCTACTATCTTCGCGTCAATGCCAAGGGGGACGAAACCGGAAGGTATACGCTGCGCTTTATCCGCGCGGGAAGCCAAGCGCCGGTGCCCACTGGCATTCAGCTATCCAGGCAAAGCGTATCGCTGGTGGTGGGAGAACGCACAAGGCTGACCGCGCAGGTCGAGCCGGAGGGCGCGCTGTCTGAATTGCTGTGGGTGTCAACCGATCCCCGCGTCGCGACCGTGACCGAATCCGGACAGCTCGTGGGCGTGGGAGAGGGGGATTGTGAGATCATAGCGCTGGGCTTTGGACGGGCCAGCGCGGCATGCAAGGTGGCAGTGGATCCGGTGGCGCTGACCGGTCTGTCGTTCAAACTGAAGTCGTTGAGCCTGCCTGTGGGGGAGCAACAACCGCTGCAATACACACACGCCCCGGAAAACGCGAAATTGGGCGGTGTTGTGCTGGTGTCGTCAGACCCGAAAGTGGCCAACGTCGATCAGGAGGGCAACCTCAGCGCGGTTTCTGTCGGGACATGTGTTGTCACCATTCAAACACAGGACGGTGCGCTGTCGGATGCGCTGTCCGTTGCGGTCACCGGAAAACCGCCCGCGAGGCGCGCGTTGGTGATGGGCGAGGCGCGGTACGCGGACCGCAAGGCCCGGATCGGCGCCATCAACTCCGCCCAAGGGCTTGCGGACTTGCTGCGCACACAGTCCTACAATGGCGCGACATTCGAGGTGACCATGCGCATGGACTCCTCGCGCGGCCAAGCGATCCAGGCCATTCGCGAGACCTTTGCTGATGCGAAGCCCGGCGATATTTCGCTGTTCGCGATCAACTGCCATGGCGGGTACGAGAACGGCACGCCCTATCTGCAGTTCCACGACGGCACAAAGCTCACCGCGCAGGGGCTTGAGCTGGAGCTGCGCAAAATCCCGGGCACGGTCGTCGTGATCATCGATTGTTGCAATAGTGGCGCGTTTATCAGCCGCGCAGAGCGCAGCCAGTTTACCTCGCGCATGCTGTCCGCCTTCGGAACAGACCGGTCCGGTAGCTTCGC
Organism: Eubacteriales bacterium; assembly: GCA_031555975.1. GTDB lineage: Bacteria > Bacillota > Clostridia > Christensenellales > Aristaeellaceae > JAJDGF01. Next base: position 4,084 of record JAVBTW010000324.1, on the reverse strand, counting down.
GATGAGCAAATACCGCGTCATCTGCAGTTCATCGCCCACCCAGCAGTCCTATCGGATCAGTCCCACGCGCATCGAAACGGAGGCATACATGTCCACCGCGCTGTCCACTGCGCTGTGTCTCGCGGGTGGCTGGGACTTGAGTTCGGACAAAAAGACCAGCATCAAGGCAGACCTCGACAAAAACGGCCAGGTCACATTGGAAGAAGTCTACCAATACACCTACAAGCGCGTCAAGATGGACCTCGAGGCGGCTGCGGACGTGCAGGATGTGCAGGTCTATCCTCGCGGATCACAGTTCGTGCTGTTTGCCCGCAATTGAGAACACAAAAAAGATCCGGTTTCCCGAAAAATGGGCCAGAAAAAAAGGGATAAACATGGTATAATACACAATGAATGTCTATATGGCACAGGGAGCCTGTTAGCGGAATAAGAGTGAGGCGGGGGCTTGCCCCCGCCTGTGGATGAAGAACATCATTCGCCTCCAACCGAAATCGCGGCTGCCGAACGATGGGCTGACTACATTGCGGACAATTGCTCGTTCAGCCCGCTCAGGAATTCCACGATCTGCGGGCCGAAAAACACAATGCCCAGCACCGAGATCACCACGATGATGGCGATCCAGATCAATGTGGCGATGCAATAGTTGCGCTTGGTGCGGTTGCTGGATGTGATCGCCCAGACGACCAGCATGATGAGGTTGACGACCGGAATGGCCAACAGGAATAGTGCGCCCATCCAGTTGCCGATGGATACGCCCGACTTTTTTTGTTCGGCCTGCATGAAGATGTTACCCCTTTCACATCTATGTTCGACACCTGTGTATGATTGATTATACAGGATGAACGGGCAACAGTCAAATGCGACTTTTGTGTAGTGGCCCAGGAAAAGCCTTGCATTGCTCGATGAAATGTAATATAATCGAAATATATATCGAATAAATGTCATGCAACTGACTTTTTACAGGGGAGGGAGCCGATTTGGTTTCAAGGATGAAGCGGGTTTTACTGATTGTTTTGGCCATGGCACTGGCGATCACAGGGCTGCCTTTTAGCGCATATGCCGCGCCCAAGGCGCGGACGGTTGTGATTGAGCCATCCAGTGTGAAGCTGGATCTTGCTGGCACCAAGGCGATGGAGTTGACCGCGAAGGTGCTGCCTGAAGGCGCATCGCAGAAAGTCACGTGGGCGACGGGCAACAAGGCCATCGCCACTGTGTCAAGCGGCGGCATCATCACCGCGCGCAAGCGCGGCACCACAACCGTCGGCGCGAAGCCCGCGGGCGGCACCCAGTGGACCAAGATCAAGGTCACCGTGTCGGACAGCGCAATGCCGACCTCAATGGCGGTGCCCAAGACCCTCACGTTGTCGGTGGGCGAAAAGCTCGAGATCCTGCCCACGTATCTGCCCGAAGGATCGGGCGCGGAGACCGCGTACGCGGTCAAGTCCGCCAAGGTCCTGGCCGTGAACAGCAAGGGTGTTGTGCAGGGAAAGGGGGTCGGCAAGACCCAGTTGCTGGTCAAATCCAAGCGCAACGCCAACCTGCAAAAGGTCATCACCGTCAGCGTCAGCAACCCGAAAAAACCGCAGTCCATCACATTGACGCCCGATGACAACACCATGACCGTTGGCAACACGCTGCAGCTAAAGGCCGCAGTCAAGCCCGAATCAGCGTCCGCTGCTGTCGTCTGGAAAACCAGCAACAAGGCCGTTGCGACGGTCTCGTCCACGGGCCTTGTCACCGCGCACAAGGTGGGCAACGTCCAAATCGCCGCGGTTTCCAAGTATGACAGCGACGTCAAGAAGATCCGCAGCATCACCGTCAGCGACCCGAACGCGCCCACCGGCATCAGCTTTTTGTCCAGTTATGGCTCTACGTTGTTTTTCGTCAAGGGTGACACGGCGACGCTGGAATACAATGTGACGCCCAGTGGCGCGCGCACGGATGTGGTGTTCACCACTGACAATGCCAAGATCGTGGCAGTAGACGAGGCCACCGGTAGGATCGCTTGTAAGGACACGGGCGTAGCCACCATCACAGTGACGGCCAAAGGCACCAAGCTGAATGACAAGATCAAAGTGTCCGTCACCAGTGCATCCAAGGTGACGACCATTCCGGCGCGGACCACCAGTTCGGACATGGACGACATCAAAGAGAATCTGGCGAAGGTCGATGCCATACAAGCGAGCGCGGTCGCAGAGCTTTCCGAACTCAAAAGCAAGGGCATCATCAGCGCGTCCGAAGCCCAGGCGCGCAAGGAAGCGATCAACAACGCGTTCGTAAATTATGGCATCGCCTGGAAGACGCCCAGCAAGGTCACCTACTGGAACAGCGCGCTCAGCGCCACCAATGACTTCAAACCCGACAAGGTATATTATGGCATGCCTTATATCCAGCATGGCGCGAGCATGAACTACACAAACCGCCAGTTCAACCTGGCCAAGGCGGTCTCTCAGGGCTATATGAAGCTGCAAAGCGGCTATTCCCGCGTGTACGCCATGTCGGATAAGCGGCTGAACAGGTACTATGTGGGCTGCGACTGCTCCTCGTTCGTGTCAATGGCCAGCTGGGGTACGAGCCACGCGGCGTCGTATCTGAACACCGTCATGATTGCGAACAGCAACTATTACCGGACGGTCAGCGACAAAACAGCGCTTCGCCCGGGCGACATCCTGAACCGCAGCGGCAGCCACGTGATCATGTTCCTGTACTATACCGACAGCGCCAGAAGCCAGATGATGTTGATCGAACAGGGCGGCAATACGGTGACATGCAATGTGACCAATGTGAGCAAGTACGCCTCTTACACGGCGAAGCGGCCGTTGAAATACAGCTAATTGCATTGTGTGATCGCGCCTGACTTGCACGGTCATCCAGCATCGAAGCATCATTCTGCATGGTATTGTCATCCAGGAAGGCAGCATCATCCGGCACAGCATTGTCATCCTACACGGCAGTGTCATCCTGAGCGAAGCCGAAGGATCTCCCCTCATGTGAGCGGACGCCCCAAACGGGAGCGGCGCATCACTGCAGGCGGATCCTTCGGCTTTGCTGTGGGGACTTAGGCTGTGCGTGGTCGAACACTCCGTTTGACGAATCCCCGGCATCGGCGTATAATGATGACATTATAGATCCACTCAACGAGACCGAGGTGTTTTGTGCATGGACAACAGGCCCATTGGCGTGTTCGACTCCAGCGTCGGCGGCATTTCAGTGCTGCGCGAGTTGGTGCGGCTGATGCCGAATGAGCGGTACATCTACTTGGGTGATACGAATAACGCGCCCTATGGTGTGCGGACAGAGGACGACATCCGAAACCTGACCCGCGTGGCCGCAAAGCGGCTGATGGCACAGGATGTGAAGGCGCTGCTGATTGCGTGCAATACCGCCACATCCGCCGCCGCTGAAGCGCTTCGCGCGGAGTTGCCCATGCCTGTGATCGGCATGGAGCCGGCGCTGAAACCCGCGGCGCTGGAACGTACCCAGGGCCGCGTTGCGGTGTTGGCCACGCCGGCCACGCTGCGCCAGAAAAAGTTTCAGCGCTTGTGCGAAAAATATGGCGAGCACGCTGCGGCGCTGCCCTGCGCGGGGCTGATGGAGTTTGTGGAGCGGTTCGAGTTGGATTCTGACAGACTGAAGGACTATCTGCGCAAGAAGCTGGACCCTGACGGCGGTGAGCCGTACACGGCAATCGTGCTGGGCTGCACACACTACGTGTTCCTCAGGCCCGTGATGCGGAAGATCATGCCGCAAATGAAGTTGTATGATGGCAATCGAGGCACGGCGCTTCAACTGCAATCGGTTTTAATGGCGCGGGACGCCCTGTGCGGCGCAGGGGAAGCGGGTGGTGTGACGCTCACGACCACCGGCCGTGAGGCCGACATCCTACCGGTGATGGAACGGCTGTTACACCTGACGACAACGGAATAAACATACGGAGGCATCAGCGATATGGACGACAGGCTCAAGGAACTGCTGGACATGTATGTAGAGGACTTTCAGGCCGGCCGACTTAACTGTGCCGAAGCCGTGCTGATCACCATGTGTGATTACTACGACGAGGCCATGAATGTGTGCCCGATGATCG
>JAVBTW010000285.1:0-10065 GCA_031555975.1 Eubacteriales bacterium | reverse complement strand
GTCGTTTGAGCCTATGCGCCTTTGCGACGGTTCATGAAGGGGAATGGGACCTGCCCACGCCGGATTTCCGTCCGCATCCAGCCATCGTTCACAGATTATTCACAATGTATCGTACATCCCAGTGCGGATATTTGTTATAATACTGCGTGACAAAAGGAGGCGTTAGCAGGCATGATCGAGATCCAGAACGTTTCCAAGCGGTACGGCAGCAAGCTTGCCGTGGATGACATCTCGTTTACGATCAATCGTGGCGAGATTCTTGGATTTTTGGGACGCAATGGGGCAGGCAAGTCAACCACGATGAACATCATCACGGGTTATCTCTCCGCCAGCGCAGGCCGGGTACTGCTGGATGGGCACGACATCTTGGAGGAGCCGCGCGAAGTCAAAAAGCGCATCGGCTACCTGCCGGAGTTCCCGCCGCTGTATGACGACATGACGGTGGAGGAGTATTTGCGGTTTGTGTGCGAGATCAAGGACGTGAAGAGCACCCAAATCAAACCGCACATCGACGACATTACGGAGTTGATGTCCATCACCGATCACAGAAAGCGACTCATCAGGAATCTGTCCAAGGGATATAAGCAGCGCGTGGGCATGGCCCAGGCGATGGTCGGAAACCCTGATGTGATCATCCTGGACGAGCCGACAGTGGGCCTTGATCCGCGTCAGATCATCGAAATTAGGAACCTCATCAAGGATCTGGGCAAGGACCACACGATCGTGCTGTCCAGCCACATCCTGCATGAAATCGCCGATGTGTGCGAGCGCGTGGTCATCATCAACAAGGGCAAAATCGTGGCCCAGGACACATTGCAGAACCTGCAAAAAGGCATCAATGACACGTTCCGGCTCAGGCTGCGCGTGGGGGGCGACGCCCAGCAGGCGCGCGCGACGCTGGCCGCCATTGAGGGCGTTCAACAGATCGACACGATGGGCATAAAAGAGCCGGGCACCAGTGACTTCATGATTGAGTCCGCGCGGGATGTGGACCTGAGAAGGCCGTTGTTCGACGCGCTTTCCGCCGCCCGCCTGCCGATTCTGATGCTGAGACCGATGGACATTGAACTCGAGGACATCTTCCTGCAGTTGACCGGCGACAATGAGACGGTTTCAGAGGAGGTGGCTGCGCAATGAGAGCGGTTTGGAAGCGCGAACTGAAAAATTACTTCCTCACGCCCATCGGTTATGTGTTCATGGGCATCTTTCTGTTGGTTTCCGGTCTGTTCTTCATGCTGAACAACCTGTGGAGCGCATCTTCAGATCTGGCTGCCATGTTTCAGATGCTGAATTATGTGTTCATGCTGATTGTGCCACTGCTGACGATGCGGCTCTTGTCTGAAGAGCGCAAGAACAAGACGGATCAGTTGCTGCTCACTTCACCCATCTCCATCTGGTCCATCGTGATGGGCAAGTTCATGGCGGCCTGCACAGTGCTGGTGCTGAGTCTGCTGTTCACGGGCGTGTACATCGCCATCATCGCGGTTTTCGGCACGGCCTACTGGGGTCTGATCCTGTCGAACTACATCGGATTTTTGATGTTGGGCGCGAGCTACATTGCCATTGGCGTACTGGTCTCGGCGCTGACGGAAAGCCAGCTCACGGCTGCCGTGCTGACCTTTGGCGCGAACCTGTTTCTGCAGTTCCTGGAGTCGGTGGCGCCGACGATTTCAATTCCCGGTGTGCCGTGGGTGGGCAATGCGCTGTCGTGGCTGTCGCTGTATTCCCGCTATTTCAGCTTTACAGCCGGTGTCATCTCGCTGGCGGACATCATCTACTATGTGTCGTTCATCGGTGTGTTGTTGTTCCTGACGGTGCGGGTCATCGATAAGCGACGCTGGAGTGAGGGCTGATGAACATGAAAAAGAAGAATTCGGGTGCGCCTTCCCGCATGAGAAAATGGCGCTATGGATGGTATGCTTTTGCGCTGACGGTGTTGGTCATTGCGGCCGTCGCCGCGGTCAATCTCGTCATCGGCGCGGCGGAAGACAAGTGGGCGCTCAAAATCGACGCCTCACCGAACGCGATCACGTCTTTCTCCGATGAGACGTACAAGGTGCTTGACGAACTGGACCAGGACGTCCATGTCTACCTGCTGTTTTCCAAGAACAGCACCACCGCGCTGCAAACCCAACTTGAGGAGATCACCGCCAAATTCCGCGCCAGATCGCCTCACATCACTGTCGAGACCTTTGATCCGGATCTGGAGCCGAACCGCGTCAACAAATACAAGGGCGACAGCACACAGAATCTGGGCGCCGGATCCATCATCGTCACCAATGCGGACGAGTCCCGCGTGCGGCTGATCCCGTACAGTGAGCTGTACAGCTACACCGTGAACCAGCAGACGGGATCCTATCAGGTCGCGGCGTTCAATGGCGAGAGCAAGCTGACGCTGGGCATCAAGTATGTGACCAGTGACACGACGCCCATCGTCTATTTCCTGACCGGCCACGAGGAGATCGCATCCAGCTACTGTTCGAACATCGTCGCGACGTTGCAGGCCGACAACATTGAGGTCCATGACTTGACGCTGGGCCAGGGCGTCGAGCTGAAGAGCGGCGACACGCTGGTCATCGCCGCGCCGCAGCTGGACATCACCGACGATGAATACAAGCAGTTGCAGGCAGTCCTGGACGACGGAGGCAGGATGCTGTTTGCCCAGGACGCCCAGATCGACATGATCAAGACGCCGAATTTTGTGAAATTGCTGGGCTATTATGGCATTCAGTTCAAGGATGGCGTCGTCGTCGAGGACCGGAACAACTCCAACGGCTGGCTGATGACCCCGAACTACATCGTGCCTGGCCTGGATGCGGAACACGCCATCACCAAGGACGCGGGCTCCGCCAGGTTGATTCTGCCCAACACGCGCGCGATTCAGCGGACAGAAATGCCGCTGAGCGGATGGGGCTACTCGGAGTTGCTGACGACATCGGACAAGGCGTATGTCAAGTCGTTGACCGGCGACACGGACATCCTGACCGTTGGCCCGAACGACGAAGTGGGCAAACAGGCGCTGTCCGTTGCGGTCCAATATCAACCCGACGCCGACAAGTTCACCCGCATCGTGGCGATTGGCAGCGTGTACACCTTGGTGAACAGCGACATCTACAACTCTTCCAGCAACGCGTCGTTCTCGAGAAGCGCGCTGAACTGGCTCATCAACCGCCAGGACAACACCTACATTCGCGGCAAGGACATTGCCAGCACGGTGCTGTCAATCCCGAACCAGGCAGTCTTGTTGGGTTTGTCCGGCGTCGTGGTGATCGCAATCCCGCTGATCGTGCTGGTGTTGGGCGTGATCGTGTTCCTCAAGAGGAGGCGGCTGTGATGGATGGCGAAAAGAAACGGCCGGTGCTGCGTTCAGCCGAGGAGCTAAAGGGCGACAAGGCAAAGCCCAAAAAGAAGGCGCCCAAATGGCCGATCCTGCTTGTGCTGGTGCTGCTCGCAGCAGGACTATGGGCGGTGGTCAACCGGACCACACTGCTACAAAAACCAGAACAGCCGGAGGCCACTGTCGCGCCGTCCACGCGGGTGACACTGATCGGCAAGGAAGTGAAGGACTTTGACCAGGTGGCGGTGTCTGGACCCGCCATTGCGCCCGGTTATGCCATCAAGAGCCAGATTGAATATGACGCGGAAGGCAAGGAATCGGAAAAGCCCGAAGGCGCGGCGCGCTATTTGGTGTTGGGTGAGCCGACGTTCGCGCTGAACGATACGCTGGTTGACCGGATGCTGCAGAGCGCCACGTCCATCACGGCCCAGGATACGGTCGCTACGGATGCGCAGGACCTGTCTATCTACGGGCTTGACGCGCCGCAGTTGGTTGCGAATGTATCATACAAGGACGGCACCACAGCCACGCTGAACTTCGGCGACAAGATGCCGACCGGCACGGGCTATTACATGAGCATCGATGACCAGAAAACCGTCTATGCCGTGACCAGTACGCCGTTCAGCGATTTCAACAGGCAGTTGACAGAGCTTCACGTCGTGAAGCAACCCATCACCATGGACGCGGCGGAAATGAAGCATGTGCTGATCGAGCAGACAGGCAAGCCGACCATTGAGCTGGAACAGGGCGACGCAACGGTGATGCAGGGCATGAACTCGCTGCGCATGCTGCAGCCGTATCAGATCGACGCGCACATGACGCGCGGCAGCGAACTGATCGCGGCCATCACCGCCATCTCAGTAAAGGCCTACGCCGGTCATGCGGAGACCCCGGAGCAACTGGCCCCGTTCGGATTGGAACCCCCGGCCGCCCACATCGTGTACGAACAGAATGACGGTTCGAAACTGGACATGAAGATCGGATCGGCTGCGGACGAGCTGTACGCCTACTGCACCATCGACGAGTCGGGCGACGTGTACACAGTGGAAAAGGGCCTGCTGGCTTTCCTCAAAAACGCGATACCGGCCCAGTTGGTAGATCAGTTCGCGGGTCTGGTGAACATCAAAAATGTGGACCTGCTGACGGTCCAGGGTGGCGGCAAGACGTATGCGCTGGGGATCAGCCATGAAAAGACCGCCAATGACGACGGCACCGAGACCGACAATCAGAGCTTCACATTCGACGGCCAGCCCGCCGAGGACAAGCCGTTCAAAGCGCTGTATCAGGAGATCATCGGCATGCTGTTTGACAAGCTCCGGCCTGAAAACGATACTGCACAGCCGGGCGCGGTCATCGCGACAGTAACGTTCAAGCTCAACGACGGCAAGCCGGACCGCGTGATCCAGTATCTGGAATATGACAGCGACTATAGCCTGATCAAGGACGGCGAACGCGAGATGTTCCTGATCAAGCGGCAGAAAGTGGAAGGCATGCTCCAAAAATGCGCGGAGTACGCGCAAGCGCACACCGAAGCTGCCGCAACCGCCAATCCATCGGTACCATCGTAATTGCCGCACGTAGCATTGCTCCCATGATGTCAATGCTCCCGGGGTGTCATTGCTCCCAGGGTGTCATCCTGAGCGCAGCGAAGGGCCTCCTCACGTCGCTCCGCCCATCGGCTGGCGGAAGAATGAGGAGGTCCTTCGCTGCGCTCAGAATGACAAACCCCTTGTGTTCGCCCTGCGCTCTATGGTAAACTAGGCTCATCTAGCCTAAACAGGAGGATCTACACATGCCGCTGATCGACTTGCCCATTGAGGAGCTTCGAAAGGTACAGGGTCGCAATGAACGCCCGGAGGACTTCGACCGGTATTGGGACGATTCCGTTGCGGAAATGGAGGCGCTCGGCACGGATTGCGAGCTGGTCAAGGCAGCTTTTCAGGTCCCGGGCTATGCCTGCTTTGATTTGTATTTTCACGGTGTCGGCGGTGCACGCGTTCATGCTCGGTTCATCCGGCCCGACGGCGCGAAAAACCGGCCCGCTGTGCTCATGTTCCATGGCTACAGCGGCCAGGCGGACTCGTTTTCGTCCATGATGCGGTTTGCGGGCGCGGGCTTCTGTGCATTCGCCCTCACCGCCCGTGGCCAGGGCGGTCAGAGCGAGGACATCACCCCTGTGATCGGCACCACATTCCGTGGCCACATCATCCGCGGGCTGGACGATCCCGATCCAAAGAAGCTGCTGTTCCGCTCCATTTTCCTGGACACCGCGCAGTTGGCCAGGATCGCCATGGCGATGGAATGCGTAGACAAAACCCGCATCGCCGCCACCGGTGGCTCTCAGGGCGGCGGGCTGACGCTGGCCTGCGCCGCGCTGACGCCTGGGTTGAACCGCGCCGCGCCCGTATTCCCATTCCTGTGTGACTATCGCCGCGTGTGGGAGATGGACTTGGCTGTGGATGCCTACGAGGAACTGCGCTACTATTTCCGGTCCTTCGACCCGCGCCATGAGCGCGAAGCCGAGGTCTTTACGCGCCTGGGCTACATCGACAATCAGCACCTGGCGCACCGGACAAAGTGCAAAGTGTTGATGTTCACCGGCCTCATGGACAAAATCTGTCCGCCTTCGACGCAGTTTGCAGCGTACAACCGGCTGTCGTGCAACAAAAAAATGATTGTGTATCCGGACTTCGGACACGAGGGACTGCCTGACAGCGACGATCTGATCATGGAATGGCTGTTGAAGATGTAGGGGCAGCGAATCACCACCACGGCCACGGCAGAGGCGCTTCCTGATCCATGGGGAAGGGCCTCTGCCGTTTGCGCAAGCGCATTATCCGCTCTCCGCCTCGCCGAATAGCGCGTCCTCCTCCGGCACCGCCACCGGTTCGGGCGCGGGCGTCGGCGTGGGCATGGCGATCCAGTCGCGAAATCCGAACGGACGTTTGGGCACCAATGTCTCTGATGGTTTTCCTTCCAGTGTGATCCCTTCAGACAGCAGTTCTTTGTGCACCGGAATGACGAAGTAGGTTGCACCCTCATAAGCCTGGTCATCGGTCAGGACCAGTTGCTGTCCGGCTTCTCCAATCAATTCCGCGATGACGATGGGTTGCGCCTCCATTCGGTAGACGCGATAAATCGCATCCTCCTGCACACAGGTGAATTGGAGGCGGACCGATGTGGGCGAAATCAGTTCGCCCGCCAAGTCAAACACGCGCATGGGCGCTACCCAGGCGGTCGAAGGTTCCGTAGGTTCCTGACCGACCCTGAAAATTTCCGACAAAGTCATGGATTTGGGCGTATTGACAGTGGCCAACATCGGCCTGTGCGTCAAGTCCAGCGCTCTAGTGTCGATCAGCACTTCGGTGAGGCCCTTTGGCATGGAAAACCGGCCCTGGACCAATGCGGTCTTCTCGGCGGTCATCAGCTTTGCGCACAGCGCGGCGGGCTGGTTGCTGCCTCCGGCGCTGTCAGGAAGCGCATGGTTTTTGTCGGGCTGATCAAATCCCATCCACACGGTTACCGAGGCGCGCGGACTGTAGGCCACCGTCCAGATGTCGCGGTTGCCACCGGTCTCAAAGCCCACCGTGCCCGTTTTTGCGGCCACCTCGCCGCCCACTGCTTTCAGCTTTTGCGCGCTGCCCCAATCCACCGCGGACTGTAGCATGCTCGTCAGCATGTACGCGCTCTGATCGGACATCACGCGCTTTTGCGCCGCGCGATATTGATACACCACCTGTTCATCCCGGTCCACGATCTGGGTGACGATGTGGGCCTGAACGGCTTGGCCGCCATTCGCGAGCGGCGCATATGCCGCGCCGAGTCCGACGGGTGAGACGCCGTCCGTCAGCGAACCCAGCGCAAGCGAGAGGTTGTTGTCGCGGTCTGTGAGCGGAATGCCCGCGGACTCGGCATACTTGCGCGCGGCGGGAATGCCCACCTTGGTCATCAGATCGACGGACGCTGCGTTCAGTGACCGAGCCAGCGACGCGCGCAGCGTGACGGTACCATGATAGGTGTTGCCCACATTGCGGGGCGTGTACCCGTTTCCGAAGTCGCGCTCCACGTCCTCTACCATGTTCACCGGCAGATAGCCGTACTGGTCAATGGCAGCAGCATAGACAGAGACCGGCTTAAACGCGCTGCCCGGCTGGCGGCTGATGCCCGTGGCGCGATTCAGACCCCGGCGCACTTCATAGTCGCGCCCGCCGATCACCGCCAGCACCGCGCCGTCTGCATTGTCCAGAGATACCAATGCGGCCTGCGCCTTGGCGCCGTCCTTGGCGTCCGCGGGAAAATTCTTGGCATCGGCAAACAAGGCCTCGGCCTGCGATTGGACGCCCTGGTCTATGGATGTGTAGACTTTGTATCCGCCTGAGATGAGTTCGTCAATGCTGATGTCCAAAGCCCGCGCGGCTTCCTCGGTCGCCAAATCAACGGCCCAGGGGAAGCGGGTCACGGTCTGTTGAATGGTCAGGATGCGGATCGGTTCAGCCTTGGCGGCATCGGCCTGACCCTGCGCGATAAACTGATAATCCGTCATCTCGCTCAGCACCAGGTCGCGGCGCTGCTTGGCCTTCTCCGGGTTCAGGTGAGGTGCGTACGTGCTGGGCGATTTGATGATCGCCGCCAGCAATGCGCCCTGGCTCAAGGTCAGTTTGTCCGCGTCCACGCCAAAGTATATCTGCGCGGCGCTCTGCACACCATACGCGCCCGCGCCGAAATAGACCGTGTTCAAATAGCGCTCCAAAATCTGATCCTTGCTGAGCATCGTCTCCAGCCTCATCGCCATAAAGACTTCGCTGAGCTTGCGCACGATGGTTTTGTCTGCAGTCAAGTGGGTCAGCTTGATCAATTGCTGCGTAATTGTGCTCGCGCCTTGCGAGAAACCGCCTGATTTCATATTTGCCAGCAGTGCGCCGCCCATGCGGTATGGATCAATGCCAAAGTGATCATAGAACCGCGCGTCCTCAGCCGCGAGAAAAGCGTTTTGCACGTCGCGCGGAACGCTGATCAGCGGCACATTGGTGCGCCGCTCCTTGCCCGCAATCACAGCAACAAGCTCGCTCTCTCGGTCGTAAACCGTGCTGGACTGGCTCAATTGGTCCAGTTTCGCCAGGTCCAGCGGTGACATGAAAACCAAGCCGATGCCAAGCGCGATGATGAGCAAGGACGCAGCCAGAATGACCCAAACGACCAAGCGGTTCGGCTTCTTTTTCATGGAAACAGCTCCTTTCCGGGTATTATGCCCGAGAATCAAATATCCTATTGCCAGACATTCCAACTGGACGCGCCCGAGCAGTGACTGTATAATAGATGCATAAACCGATTGGATGTGTTCGGAATGAAACGGATGACGCCGATGATGATGTGCCTTTCGACAGCCGCTCTGGGGCTGGCCGTTGGCATTGGTATGACACTCGCGCTGCCGCATGTTTCGGTAGACATGCTGATGCGCGTCGTGCTGGGTTTGATTTTGGTGCTTGCAATTGTTGCGGTTTTCAGTCGGCCTCAGCAGCCGATGCGTGCCAGCGCATCGCGCAAGATGGACAAATTGGATGTGCAGCCGAGCGAATCTGGCCTCAACTTCTCTGCGGTCGCGGCGAACGAATTGGCACTCAGAAGCCTCAGAGAGCTGGTCGATTATTTGCAAGAACCGGAAAAATATACAAAATTCGGCGCGCGGATGCCTGCGGGCGTTCTGCTGTACGGTCCTCCTGGAACGGGAAAGACGCTGCTGGCAAAAGCTTTGGCGGGGGAGGCAGGCGTACCGTTCTTCGCGCTGTCCGGCTCCGACTTTGTGCAGATGTACGTCGGCGTCGGCGCGTCACGCGTCCGCGAATTGTTCGCAAAGGCCCGGAAGGCGGGCCGCTGCGTGATCTTTATTGACGAGATCGACTCCATGGCGAAGCGGCGCGACGACAGTTCCAGCGAGGAGCGAGATCAGACATTAAACGCGCTGCTGGCAGAGATGAGCGGCTTTCATGGACGCGAGGGCGTGATTGTGATTGGCGCGACGAACCGGCTGGATACGCTGGACCCCGCGCTCCTTCGGCCGGGCCGGTTTGACAGGCAGATCGAGGTTGGCTTGCCGGGCCGCGTGGAACGACTTTCCATTCTCAGGCTGCACAGCCGGAACAAGCCGCTGTCGGAGGGAGTAGACTTGGACGCGCTGGCGCACGAGACCGCGATGTTCAGCGGCGCGTCACTGGAATCGCTGATGAACGAGGCCGCGATCCGCGCGGCGCGGCGCGGCGCGGCGGCGATCGACCAAACAGACATACGGCAGGCGTATTTGAGCGTTGTGGCGGGCGATGACAAGCAGAGCATCGCCACCGGCCCTGAGCGGTTGACGATTGCGCTGCATGAGGCGGGACACGCACTGGCGACGCGGATACTGACGCCAGAATCGCGGTTGAGCCGGGTCAGCATTCTGCCCACGGGCCGCGGCGCCGCTGGGTACAGCCTGGCCGTACCGAAGGAGAGCGCAGTGATGATGAAGAGCGCGCTGGAGAAGCAGGTCCAGATTCTATTGGCTGGGCGCGCTGCGGAGATGCTGATTGGCGGTGCGGAGGAACTGACCGCAGGCGCGAGCAATGACCTGCAGCGTGCAGCGGAGTTGGTGAGCGCGATGGTGATGGACCTGGGCATGGAAGGGAGTCCGGCGGTGGCGGCCAGGGCGCTCAAACAGGGGTGCGGCGGTGGCGGCGACGGTTATGCGCAGAGTG
>JAVBTW010000108.1:0-12133 GCA_031555975.1 Eubacteriales bacterium | reverse complement strand
TGGGCACCGCCGCAAATGGCAAACACATCTTCTGCGAAAAGCCCTTGGCACTGACGTTGGCCGACGCCCGGGAGATGCTGGAGGCGGTACAAAAGGCGGGTGTGCGGCACCAAATCGGATTCAATTACCGGTTCGCTCCGGCACTGGTGCTGGCCAAAAAGCTGATCAACGAGGGCAAACTGGGCAAGATCTTTCACTTCAGGGGCAGCTTTTTGCAAGATTGGATCATTGATCCGGAGTTCCCCAAGGTATGGCGTCTGGACAAGAAGGTTTGCGGTTCGGGCAGCCTTGGCGACCTTGGCGCACATGTTATCGATGCAGCGCGCTACCTCGTAGGCGATATCACGACGGTGACGGGCATGAGCAAGACCTTTGTCACTGAGCGGCCTGTGGTGGCAAGGATGACGGGGTTGTCCGGTAGAGCGGACGCGGACGCGCCGAGGGAGCCGGTGGACGTGGACGACGCGACGAGCTTTTGCTGTGCGTTTGAAAATGGGGCGCTGGGCTTGTTTGAGGCGACGCGGTTTGCGCAGGGTCACAAAAATGACATGTCGCTTGAGGTCAATGGGGATAAGGGCTCGGTCCGGTTTTCATTTGAGCGGATGAACGAGCTCGAATACTTTTGTGCCGGGGACGAGGCCGGTGAGCAGGGCTGGCGGTTGATCCAAGTGAGCGAAGGTGTGCATCCGTATTGGTGTCATTGGTGGCCGACGGGGCATGTGATTGGTTTTCCGGAGACATTCTGCCATGAGCTGTACGAGTTCGTGGTCGCGATCGCCCGTGGCAGCGAATGTGCGCCGAGTTTTATGGACGGCGTCAAATGCGCCCAGATCATGGAAGCGGTGGAGCTTTCCGTGCAGCGGCGCGCCTGGGTTGATGTAAACAGCCTGTGATCGCATGCTGAACATCGGCGTCACGGCGCTGCGGCGGACCATGCAAAACGGGGCTGACAGCTTGTGTCAGGCCCCGTTTTGCGCTACCATTACGCCTTATGCGCTCATCTTGTCCTTCTCCGCCTTGCGGGCGGCGCGACGCTTTTTCTTCATGGACTTGCGCACGGTCGCCGTGCCGATCGCGCTTCCCCCCAGCACCACGGGTACGCCGATCAGCGTGCCCAACAGGGCGGCGGTGTTTGCGGGCGTCCCGGTCTCCACTGGCGGCGTCACCTCGGCGTCATCGCCTTCGTAGCCGTCGTTTGTGGGTTCGCTGTCGTCGAAGCTCTCGTCGTCATAACCGGTCAGACCGTCGTCCGACAGTTCCTCATCCGATAGCGACTCGTCCGTCAGGCTGTCCTCATCGTCAAAATAGTTCTCGTCAGGCTGCGTCTCGCCGTCCTCGGTTGTGGGTTGTTCCGCGGTTTCGTCTGTCATGGTTCCCACCGGACTCAGGCGCGCGGCGCCCTCGACGATGTTCTCAAAGAAGTCATTCTTTTTCTCGTCGTCGCCCACCATGGTGAAGGCCAAGCCGAACTTGCTGTTGTCGTACTTACCGCCTTCTTCATAGGTAAAGTTCTTCTGCTGCGACTTATGGGCCGCATAGGCCAGCTTGGCGACCTCTGACGGTGTCTTGCCGTCGAGCTCAGGCGCGGCGGTCTTCCAGTCCATGGTGATCTGCTTTTCCGGGTACAGGTGCAGGTACAGCTTCTGAACCTGCCACACGCCGTAGGCGTCCGCGGACGCCTTGTATTTGGTCTCGTCTGCTGCCAGTTCCACTGCCTGCTTTAGACATTCGGCGGTCAGCATGTGTTGGCCGTGGCCGTATTCGCCCTTCGGATCATGGGACACGATGACCTCGGGCTTGTACTTGCGGATGCGTGCGACAAGCTGTTCAATCACGGTGTCGGTCTTCCAAACCTTCTTGGCGTTTTTGAGGTTTTTGACCAGTTTGTCGGGCAGGCCGATGAAATCGGGCGCGTTGCGCAGCCCCGCATACCAGAGACCGTTGAGGGCCTCCGCATAGCGGGCGCGGCCGCAGTTGGCCATGTACACGACCTGCACAGCTTTGCCGCGCACGGCGTTATAATAGGGGATGGCGCCGCCGAAATACAGGAACTCATCGTCTTGATGTGTGGAGACGACCATCAGATCTGCCTTTTCGTGGGGCGCTTGCCAGTCCTGAATGCTGGTCGGGAACGCGCCTTGAGAGAAGATGCGCAGCGTGGACAACGCCACCTTTTTGCCGAACTCCAGCACGATTTTCTTGGTTTCGGGCAGCAACGGATACACGCTGACAAGCCCCGTGTAGGTGCTCTGGTCTCGGCTTTGCAGGTCCTTGCCGGCTGCATCGTATTCGATGAGCGTGTAGTTTGCAGGCTTTTTGAACCACTCGATGTACATCCCGCCCGCCGTGTCGTTGGCCGGAATGGCGATGGAGATTTTGGCTTTCTTCTTGTTCACCCAGTAGGTGTTCAGCTTGCTGTCAACCAGCGCGCCCATCTTGCCCTCGGTGGCTTTGTATTTGCAGTTTTTGGTGATGTCCGCCGCCTGCTGCGCGCCGCCGCCGGCATTGGTCAGCGAATCCGCCGCAGACATCGTGACGGACTTCGTGGTGTCAACGGAGCCAAACGAAGGCGCTGTCAGAGAGGTGGTCTCAGCAGGCGCGACGGTGCCATCGACGGGCGCGTTGGTGATGACCGAAGCTGTTTCCGCGTCGGCGCTGCCCGCATTGGCGTCGGTGGTATCCATGCTTGCGAGGTCCGCAAACGATGGAGCGTCCGCTGCGGGCGCCGGGCTGGCGCTCGTCAGATCGGCCGGATTCGCGGTCTCGACCGCTGTGGCGCTTTCATCATCGATAATGTCATCTTGGCCGCCCGCGACTGCGGCCATGGCCAGACTGGACGGAAGCAGCATCAGCATACACAAGACCAACGCTGCAACCCGGATCAGTTTCGCCATAAAGCAACTCCTCCTGTTAACCTTTGTATTCTTGATCAGCGCGTTTGCCGATGTAAACCATTAACACAGCGATGTCGCCCGGCGACACGCCGGGAACGCGGGATGCCTGGCCGATGGACTGTGGCCGCGCCGCGCTGAGCTTTTGGCGCGCTTCAATGCGCAGCGACGATATCCGTTCATAGTCGATCCCGCTTGGGATGGGCATGTGCTCCTCGCGCTCAAACTTGCGGATCTGCGCCTGCTGGCGCTGCAGATAGCCTGCGTAGCGAATTTGCAACTGCGCTTCGATGAGCGCGTCCCGCGGGCAATCCGCAAGGTCGGGCGCCGCTGTGATCAGGTCCCTAAGTTCCGTTTCGGGCCGCCTGCACAGTTCCGCCAATGTGATGCTGTCGCCATTTAGGTGTGCGCGCCGCGAGTTCATTTGCGCCATAAGCTGCGCTGAAACCTCGCGCTTTTGTTGGACCCTGCGAAGCCGTTCGCAGGAGATCAGCCCGGTACGCGCTGCCCGCTCGGTCAGGCGCAAGTCCGCATTGTCTTGTCGGAGGGACAACCGGTATTCCGCTCTGGAAGTCATCATGCGGTAAGGTTCGTCCACGCCCTTGCCGGTCAGGTCGTCGATCAGTACGCCGATATAGCCGTCCTGGCGGCCCAATGTCAGCGGTTCCTCGCCTCTGCTCCGAAGCGCAGCGTTGATGCCCGCCATCAGGCCCTGTGCTGCTGCCTCCTCGTAGCCCGAGGTGCCGTTGATCTGTCCGGCGAAGAACAGCCCAGGCACATCTTTGGCCATCAGCGTCGGACCCAGCAGCATCGGATCGATGCATTCATACTCGATGGCGTAGGCGAGGCGCAGGATCTTGGCGCGCTCAAGCCCCGGGATGGATGCGTAGATCTGGCGCTGAACGTCCTCGGGCATGGAGGTTGAACACCCTTGTACGTACCACTCGACGGTGTCCAGTCCCTCCGGCTCAAGAAACACCGGATGGCGCGGCTTGTCATGAAACCGAACCACCTTGTCTTCGATAGACGGACAATAGCGCGCGCCCGTTCCATGGATGCCGCCCGCGTACATGGGCGCTCTTGAGAGGTTTTGCCGGATGATCTCATGGGTATTTGCCGAAGTATACGTGAGATAGCACTGCGCCAGGTTTTTGATGGGGCCGTCCGTCAGAAACGAGAACGGCACCGGGGGTTCGTCGCCGGGCTGGGGCTCCATTTGCGAAAAATCGATCGTTCGGCCGTCGATGCGCGCGGGTGTGCCGGTTTTGAACCGGCGCAGGGAAAACCCCAGACCCGACAGCGACTTGGCCAGCGTCAGGCAATTGGAAAGTCCCTGCGGGCCGGCGGATTGCTTGTGCTCGCCTATGATGACTGCGCTGTCGAGGTACACTCCGCAGCACACGATCACTTGGCGGCATGGGATCGCCATTCCCGTCGCCGTGACCACGCCCGATACCGCGCCGTTTGCCATTTCAATCCGGCTTACTTCCGCTTGGCGCAACTCCAGCATCGGTTCGGACAGAATCGCCTTCTGCATCCGCAGCTGATAGGCGCGCTTGTCCGATTGAGCCCTGAGCGAGTGCATCGCAGGCCCCTTCGCGGTGTTGAGCATCCGGGACTGGATCGTCGTGTCATCGATAGCGCGGCCCATTTCGCCGCCCATGGCATCCAATTCTCGCACCAAGTGGCCTTTCGCCGTGCCCCCGATCGCCGGATTGCATGGCATCAGCGCCACGCTGTCCAGGTTCAGCGTGGTCAGCAGCGTTTTCTGGCCCATCCGCGCTGCCGCCAGCGCGGCTTCGCAGCCCGCGTGACCCGCGCCGATGACCACGACATCAAATTGCTCGGTCACCATTGCGGCCTCCGTGGTGCAGTAGTTCGGTCTTAACTTATTATACTTCATTATTCCGTCATAGAAAAGAGAGAATCATATGGAATTTTGTTAACTCCCGTGTTCTTTTTCCGCTCGGCGCGCAAACCTGGCACATGATGGATGCGTGACCGGGCATAAGATGGCCGCATGGAAGGGGGGACGCGCCAATGGCCAGGCAGAATTTGGCACAACTGGCGGTAGGCGAGCGGGCGAGCATTGCGCGGATCGCTGCGGATACGCCTGTGCTTCGGCGGTTGATCGAGATGGGCGTCACGCCCGGCGCGACGGTTCAGCTCATTCGTCGCGCGCCGCTGGGCGATCCGATTCAGGTGTGGCTGCGCGGTTGCTATTTGACCGTCCGGTTGCGTGACGCGAAGGAGGTGCAGGTCACTTTATGCGCGAAATCGTCCTGTGCGGCAACCCCAACTGCGGCAAGACCACGCTGATGAACGCACTGACGGGCACATTGCTGCCTGTCGGCAACTGGCCTGGCGTCACGGTGGAAAAAAAGCAAGCGCGACTCGACCTGCCTTCGGGCGCGGCGGTGCTGACGGACCTGCCCGGGCTGTACGCGCTCAGCGCCTATTCGGTCGAAGAAAAGGTCGCGGCGCAAGCACTTCAGGCGCGGGAAATGGACCTCGTTTTGAACGTGGTGGATGCCACCGCACTGGAGCGCAACCTGTACCTAACGCTCGCACTGCGGGATGCGGGTTACCCGGTCGTGATGGCGCTCAACTTGATGGACGCGTTGCTGGAGGGCGGCGGCGCAGTGGATGTGGCCGTGCTGGCGAGGGAGCTCGGGCTTGAGGTTGTGGCGGTGTCGGCTGCGCGCGGGGAAGGGCTCGAGGCGCTCAGGACCGCCGCGGATCGCGCGCTGCTGTCCAGCTCAGCCCCCGTATGCGGACCGTGCGGGGGACAGGCCGCGTCGGCCCGTGTCCCCTACGACGCACACATTCGCCGGGCAGCTTTGCGCTATGCCGAGATAGAGCGCATCCTGCGCAGGGCCCACTATGTCCAGCCTCAGGCTCCATTGCAGCGGATCGACGGGATTGCCCTCCATCGGCTCTGGGCGTATCCGCTTTTTTTCGCGCTGCTGGCACTGATGTTTTATGTGACGTTTGGACCGTTCGGATCGGTGATTACACGGCTGATGGAGTGGGGTGTGGCTGTGGCGTCGATGGGGTCGGCCCAATTTCTGGCGACCGTTGGCGCCGCACCCTGGCTGCGCTCACTGCTGTTGGACGGCGCTTTGGCGGGTGTGGGCGGCGTGATCTGCTTTATGCCTCAGGTGCTGACCTTGTTCCTGATGTTGACGGTGCTGGAGGACTGCGGCTACATGGCCCGCGCCGCGTTTCTGTGGGATCGCCCTTTGCGCGCATTGGGCCTGTCGGGCCGGTCGTTCATCCCGCTGTTGATGGGTTTTGGCTGCACGACCAGCGCCGCCGCCGCCGCGCGGTCCGTGGACGACGAGCGCGACAGGCGGACGACGGTGCTGCTACTGCCCTTCATGTCCTGCGGGGCGAAACTGCCCGTGTATGCCCTTTTCGGCGCAGCTTTATTCGCGCGGAACCAGGCGGGGCTGGTGCTGGGACTCTATCTGCTGGGCATGTCCCTGATGGCTTTGTGCGGCTGTGTGCTGCGTCGGATCAGAAAGACGCCTGAATCGCCGTTCGTGCTGGAATTGCCGCCATACCGCAGGCCACAGCTGCACAGCATCATGAAGCGGCTGTGGAAAAGGGCGCGGGAATTTATATTCCGCGCGGGTACGCTTATCTTCTTGATGAGCCTGGTCGTCTGGCTGCTGCAAAGCGTGACGTGGGCACTGAAATGGGCCGAATCCGGCCAACAGAGCGCGTTCGCGGGCATTTCACGGCTGCTGGTGCCGCTGATGCGCCCACTGGGCATCACAGATTGGCGGCAGTGCGCCGCGCTGATGAGCGGGCTGGTCGCAAAAGAGGCCGTGGTTTCGTCGATGGTGGTGCTGTACAGGGCACAGGACGCCCATCAGTTGGTGGGCGTCTTACCGGCGTTTTTCTCGCATCGCTCGGCGGCCGCATTCTTGGTGTTCACTTTGCTCTATCCGCCATGCCTGTCGGCGCTGGCAGCGATGCGGAGGGAGCTCGGGTCAATGCGGCTGATGTGGATGTCGGTGGCGATGCAGGTTGGGGTAGCGTACGTAGCTGCGGTCGCGGTTTACGCAATGCTAAAATAAAAACGCGCCCTCTGTGCCAACCTGAGCGATGATGAAGGATCTCCCCGCCCGCAGGCGACGCTCTGGTTAAGAGCGCCACTCGCGCGGGGAAGATCCTTCGACTTCGCTCAGGATGACATCAAGGGTGCGGGGTGATGCATTGACTTCGCTCAGGATGACACCGGGGAGGCCGTGCGATGAGATCATCACCTGTGCGCCTCGATGGACGCGACGAATGGGGAACGTTCGTATCTACTTGACCAGCGCCCGGCACTCCAGATAATAGCGCTTGTCCTTGGCCTCACCCATGGAGAACGTCTTTCTCGGCAGCGGGCCGCCTTTTCTGATCGAGGGGAACAAGACGTGCTTGTCCATGGCTTTGAGTCGGATGCGGCATGCGCCCTTCTCTTCCAGCGCTTCCAGTGCCTTTTCGCCATGGATGTAGTCGATCTCGCACTCGGGGTGGTCTTTCAGCCATTCATCCAGGAAGGGTTGCAGCACGGCCACCGGCAACTGCGTCGTGCTGTTTTCGATGCTGACTGGGGCGTCCAGCAGGTAGAGCTGTGCGTGGTCGTCGGTGGTGGCCACCAGGCTCATGCCGTTCTTGCGGCACCACATTACAAAGTCGTGGCACAACTGCGCGCTGTCCGCGCCAAATATCGCCCGGTGGATCGGCTCAAACACCATCGCGTCGTCGTGCAGATTGCAAACCTCCACCAGTGCGAAGCGGGCGGGATGGCTTTGCCTGTCCTCAGCGCTGAGGGATGCTTTCATCTCCGACCAGCACTGACGCGCGGTCGCAAGGGAGTGGTTGCCATCGCCCACCGCGAACAGCAACCCACAGCACTGTTCGTACAGGTCTGACAGCGCCTGATGCATCGTCTCCGTGACCTCGGGCGACAGGACCCAACCGCGGATGTGGCCGCCGTCCATCATCAGATTGAAATCGTACAGCGCCCGCAGCTGATCACGGACCGCGTAGACGGGCTCGATCAGCGTCTTTTCCGGATCGTCTACCAACAGCATGATGTGGGGCGATTCCAATGTCGCGCCTTGGCGGATCTTGACCCGTGGCGGAATGCGCGACTCCACCGTCTGTTCCGTGGCGCGGATCAGTGATTGGGATCGGGCGGAAAAATCGTATTGCTCCAGGTCGATTGCCATGATGAGGCCCTTGCGCAGGCCGAAGGTGGTTTCGCGTTCCACCAGCACGAAGCCGGTGCAGGCCCGGCCCAGCACATGAGCGCGATAGTCCTGCATGTGTTCGCGAATGGACGCGATGCGCGAATCGCCCGCGGCGAGGTAACACTCCGGGTATATGATGTTCAACGACGACGGCGCGTCCTGAACCTTATCTTGTACTTCCTGCCAGTACTCCGGCTCCGATGTATATTGATCACAGGCAACGACTGCCCACTTGCTCAGCGAATTTGGCGGCTTGGGCAGCAGGATCTCCGCGCTTGTAACGCCCATCTTAATAAAGTCTATCATTTCTATGACATCTCCTTGCCGAAGTTGCCCGTCCATTGTATCATATGGTTGCCTGTATGTCGATGTTGATTGGGGGCATTTTTGTGTTAGGAAAACCGGAAGAAGGCATTAGGCTGAACAAGTTTCTGGCCGAAAGTGGGTTTTGTTCGCGGCGGGAAGCGGACAGGCTCATTGAGGCCGGCGGCGTGACCATCGACGGACGCGTGGGCGTACTGGGCGATAAGGTCACAGAAGCCATGGACGTGCGCGCGTTGGGCCGCTCGGTGAGGCCCAAGCAGGAAAAGGTGTACATCGCGCTCAACAAGCCGGTCGGCATTGTTTGCACCGCCGATCCTCGCGAACCGATGAACGTCATCGACTATGTGAAGCACACCCAGCGCGTGTTCCCCATCGGGCGGCTGGACAAGGACTCCAGCGGATTGCTACTGCTCACCAGCGACGGAGAGATCGTGAACCGCGTGCTGCGCGCAGCCGGACGCCACGACAAGGAGTACATTGTATCAGTCGACAAAAAGCTCACGCCGGAATTCCTGCGCAGGATGGCATCCGGCGTGCCGATTCTGGACACGGTTACGCTGCCCTGCAAACTGGAACCGCTGTCGCCCTTCTCGTTCAGGATAGTGTTGGTGCAGGGGTTGAACCGGCAGATCCGGCGCATGTGCGAGGCACTGTCGTATAAGGTGCTGTCACTCAAGCGCGTGCGCATCATGAACATTCAGCTGGGCGAGCTGAAGCCGGGCCAGTGGCGGGACTTGACGGCGGCTGAGCTGCGCGAACTGATGGCACAGCTTGACGAGACTTAACAGGCTGTCCACGCACAAAGCCACGGTTTTTTCACGACTTTGACTATGAAATGTCATATTTTCACGCGAAATGACAGCGGTGTACTTGATTGAATCGTTTTTTTGCGCTATAATGGGTGCCGTGATCAGCTCGGTCTTTGAAGAGCTTCGCAATTGACGCCCGGCTTTGGCCGGGAATGCCGATTAACGGGGGACACCGGATGTCTGCCGGTGATGGTGATACATGATAGAGACGCTTTGCATACAGGGCGGGTCCCGGCTGGTCGGGGAAGTGAGCGTGAGCGGCGGCAAGAATGCGGCTGTTGCGCTGATCCCGGCGGCCATGCTGGCCCATTCTCCCTGCACACTAGAAAACCTGCCCGACATTGAAGATGTGCGTGTGCTCATTGAAATGCTGAAGTGGCTGGGCGCGGATGTGACGTTCAAGGACGGCACCATGCGCATTGATTCCTCGACCGTCGACAAGTTCAATCCACCCTATGAGCTGTCGCGCCGCATGCGCGCATCGTATTATCTGGCCCCGGTGTTGACGGGGTTGTTTGCGCGCGCGGAAGTGCCGCTGCCCGGTGGATGCGATATTGGCGCGCGGCCCATGGACCAGACCATCAAGGGCATGACCATGCTGGGCGCGGATGTGCGGATTGAGCGCGGCGCGCTGCTGGTCCAGACCGACGGGCTGCACGGCGCCGAGGTCTATTTGGACATGCCGTCCGTGGGCGCGACGATCAATACGATGCTGCTGGCCGTGAGCGCGACGGGCAACACCACCATCAACAACGCAGCCAAGGAGCCGCACATCGTGGACCTGGCGAACTTTCTCAACAGCCTGGGTGCGCGCATCAAGGGCGCGGGCACAGACGTGATTCGCATCAGCGGCGGGCGTGAGCTGCACGGCTCCACCTACGCAGCCATTCCCGACCAGATTGAGACGGGTACCCTCATGGTCGCCGCGGCGGCCACAGGCGGCGATGTGATCATCTCCGGCGCAATCCCCACGCATATGGAGGCGCTGACCGCAAAACTGCTCGAGATGGGCGTTTATGTGGGTGAATACGACGACCGCATCCATGTCCGGTCCGAGGGTAACCTGCGCGCCGTGAACGTAAAAACCCAAGTTTATCCCGGTTTCCCGACGGACCTGCAACAGCCGATGACCGCGCTGCTTGCGATTGCCAACGGCACCAGCATCGTCACCGAGACGATCTACGAGGCGCGGTTTAAGTACATCGAGGAGTTGCGAAGGCTGGGCGCCAACATCAAAGTCATTGACAGGACGGCCATTGTGGAGGGCGTTGACCGGCTGATCGGCGCGCCGGTCGCGGCCACGGACCTGCGCGCAGGCGCGTCGATGATCGTCGCGGGCCTGATCGCGGACGGCATCACGGAGGTGTCGGGCATCAAGTACATCCTGCGTGGCTATGAGGACATCGACAAAAAGCTGCGCAAGCTGGGCGCGAAGATTGAACGCGTTGCTAAGCGCGACGAATACTGATCCACAAAAAAGCGGCATCGCCATCGGCGCGGTGTCGCCAATATGAACCTTGTGAGGCTGCGCGAAAAGCGCAGCCTCAAACCATCAACAAACACGCCGGTGTGCATCCGATGCGTACGCCGGAGGACAGCTGGCCGTCAAGGCGCCTACGCCCATCCCTCCGTTTCCTTCATCAGCAGATACTCGATCGAATCCGTCAATGCGATAAAGCTTGCCTCGATGACATTGCTGCTGACGCCCACCGTCGCCCAGTCGCGTTCGCCGTCAGTCGATTCGATCTGCACGCGCACTGACGAAGCAGAGCCTGCGGAGTTGACCACGCGCACCTTAAAATCGGCCAACCGCATGCGCTGCAGGCAGGGATAAAACCGCAGCAACGCCTTTCGCAGCGCCAAGTCCAGCGCGTTGACTGGGCCGTCCCCCTCATCCGCTGTGATCTCCTGCTGATCGCCCACGCGCACTTTGACGTAGGCTTGGGCATTCAGCGGCGAGTCCGGCTTCTGGCATACCACGTGGAAGTCCATGACTTCGAAAAAGTGATGCCGACGCCCCAGCGCGTCGAGTACGCGCAACTCCAGTGAGCTGTCCGCGCCTTCGAAAGAATAGCCCATGCTCTCCAACTGTTTCAGCATGTCCATGATCGAAATGACCTCACCGGAATCCTTGGACAGTTCCGGCGCGATGCGGGAAAGCCGCGTCATCAGCGCGCCGCGTCCGGCCATTTCCGACACCAAAAACCGTCTGCGATTGCCCACCAGTTCAGGATCGATATGCTCAAAGCTGCGGCTGTCCTTCAGCATGCCGTCGATGTGCATGCCGCCCTTGTGGGCAAAGGCGCTCCTGCCCACGTAGGGCCGGTGTTCATCGACCTGTAAGTTCGCGATATCGGCGATCAGTCTGGCGCAATTGGTCAGTTGGCTCAGTTTGCCGCCCGGCAGACAGCGGCGACCCAGCTTGATCATCACGCCCGGGATCACCTGGCAGAGGTCGGCGTTGCCGCAGCGCTCACCATAACCGTTCATGGTGCCCTGCACCTGTACGGCGCCGCCCAGCACACCGGCGAGCGAGCAGGCGGTGGCCAGCCCCGCGTCATTGTGGCAGTGGATGGCGATGGGCGATGGGATGGTGTCCGCCACGCGCCGCGTCGCCGTTTCAACCTCGCTTGGCAGGCTGCCGCCGTTTGTGTCGCACAGTGCGATCAGAGATGCGCCCGCGTCCGCGGCGGTGTAGAGGGTCGCCATGGCATAGTCGGGGTCCTCTTTATAACCATCAAAAAAATGCTCCGCGTCAAAGAACACGCGCAGGCCGCGGGCCGCGAGGTAGGCAACGGAGTCGCGGATCAGGCGCAGATTTTCGTCTCGTGTGGTCTTTAGGACGTGCTGGACATGCAGC
>JAVBTW010000082.1:0-6914 GCA_031555975.1 Eubacteriales bacterium | reverse complement strand
GATACGACCTATGGCGCACGGCCGCTGCGCAGGGCCATTCAAAGGATGGTCGAAGATGCGCTGTCGGAATCGCTGCTCAGCGGCAAGATCCATCTGGGCGGCAAAGTCAAGGTGCAGGTGGATGGGGATCAGTTGAGTTTTGAATCGGTGGAAAACGTGGCAAAGCAAGAGCAAGCCGAGCAGGCATAAGGTTTGCGAGCAGACGCGGGGTTCGTCGGCTTCACCCATCTCCACTGTCATCCTTCGCTGGCACTCAGGATGACAGTGGCGTGGGTGGGGAAAGTGGACGATGCCATACGCACCCCTCGAACCCGGCGATGTGCAGCCCGATCCTCGAACCGAACGATGCGCGGCCGATTTTATGCGTTGTACGTGCTCGCCATCGTGTCTCCGCCTTCACCGGTCCAATTGGTGTGAAAGTACGCGCCTCTGGGCGCGTCCACCCGCTCATAGGTGTGTGCGCCGAAATAATCGCGCTGCGCCTGCAGCAGGTTTGCGGGCAGGCGCGCGGTCCTGTAGCCATCATAGTACGCCAGCGCCGCCGTGAACGCGGGCGCCGGAATTCCGTTTAGTACGGCCTCGGCGCACACTTTTCGCCATCCCGGTTGCGCCTTTTCCAGCTCACCCTGAAAGTACGGGTCCAGCATCAGGTTCTGCAATTCCGGTTGCCGGTCGAACGCGTCCTTGATCTTTCCCAAGAACCCCGACCGAATGATGCAGCCACCGCGCCACATCAGCGCGATGCAGCCGTTGTTCAGGTCCCAACCGTATCGCTTCGCCGCCGCGCGCATGAGCTGATACCCCTGGGCGTAGCTGACGATCTTCGACGCGTACAGCGCCTGCTTGATCGCCGTGATGAGCGCGTCCCGGTCACAGGTGTCATTCGGCGTTGGGCCGCTCAATACCGCGCTTGCTGCCACGCGTTCTTCCTTGATGGCGCTGAGGCAGCGGGCATATACGGCCTCGCTGATCAAGGTCAGCGGCACGCCTTCTTCCAACGCTGCGATGGCGGTCCATTTGCCGGTCCCCTTTTGGCCCGCCGCGTCCAGAATCCGGTCAATCAGCGGTGCGCCGTCCGCGTCTTTGTAAGCCAGTATGTCGCGCGTAATTTCGATCAGATAACTGTCCAGCTCCGCGTCATTCCAATCCGCAAACACCGCGTGCATCTCGTCCGCGGTCATCCCCAAGAGATCGCGCATGAGCTGATACGCCTCGCAGATCAGCTGCATGTCGCCATACTCGATCCCGTTGTGCACCATTTTCACAAAGTGGCCCGCGCCGCCCTCGCCAACCCAGTCGCAACAGGGATCGCCGTCCACATGGGCGCAGATGGACTGAAAGATCGGCTTGACCTGCGGCCACGCCGCGGGCGACCCGCCGGGCATCATGCTGGGGCCCTTTAGCGCGCCCTCTTCGCCGCCGGACACGCCGGTGCCGACATACAGGCATCCTTTCGACTCCACATACTGCGCGCGCCGCGCGGTGTCGGGAAAGTGAGCGTTGCCGCCGTCGATGATGATGTCGCCCGCGTCCAGGTGGGGGAGAAGTTGGTCGATATAGTCGTCGACGGGCTGGCCGGCCTTGACCAGCATCATGATCTTGCGCGGCTTTTCGAGCTTTGAGACCAGGTCCCCGATGGAATGCGCGCCTTGAATGGGCAATCCCTTGGCGCGACCCTGAAGAAACGCATCCACTTTTTGCGTGGTGCGGTTATAAACGCAGACGGAAAAGCCCTTTTGGGCCATGTTCATGACCAGGTTTTCGCCCATGACGGCAAGTCCGATGAGGCCGATGGTGGATTGCATGCGTCGCTACCTCCTGTGATGTATGGATGGAATCCGATTCCTCAGCGCTTTACGCGCGCATTGCCTTTCCAGATGTCCCAGACCTGTTCCTCGTCCGCGGGTGCGCCCCAGTCCGTTTCGAGGCTCGCCACCAGCGCGCCGCATGCCCAGCCAAACTGGACCCACTGTTCCGGGGGCCATTCATTCAGCATGCCATATAACAATCCGCCCACAAAAGCGTCGCCGCCGCCAATGCGGTCCAGCACCTGAATCTCGCGCGGTTCGGCTGTGTGAAACGCGCCGTCCGCCCACAGGATGGCCCCCCACAGGTGTTCGTTTGCGCTGCGCACTTCTCGAAGCGTCGTCGCGAACACGCGGGCGCCGGGGAACGCCACGCGGGCGCGGCCGATCATCTGCTGGAACGCGCCGATCTTGCCCGACAGGTCCGCGCCGCCCGCTTCCGGCCCGACGATGCCCAGCGCCAGCTGATAATCCTCCTCGTTGCCGATCAGGATGTCCGCGGATTGTGCGATTTGGGTAAACGCGGATCGGAGTTCCGACTCTTTGCCCTTCCAGAACGAGGCGCGGTAGTTCAAATCAAAGCTGACCTGTGTGCCGTGTGCCTTCGCTGCCTGGGCAAGCGCCAGGCAAAACCTGCTGGTCTCAGGGGAAATGGCTGCGATCAAGCCGGACAGGTGCAGGATCCTGACGCCATCGACTGCGAAGAGGAAGTCCAGGTCAAAGTCCGTGGCGCAGAGCGTTCTGCCCACTTCACCCGCGCGGTCGTTGTACACCCTGGGTCCGCGCGGCCCAAATCCCGCGTCTGCGATGTTGAACTGGTGCCGGTGCCCCCACGCGCCGCCCTGGGGCACATCCGGGCCTTCGTACTCGATGTGCCGGAACGACAGGTCGCGCTTGATGAAGTCAGCAATGGGGCTGCCCTCGACAAACGCGGTGAGCAGTTTGGTGCGCATGCCCAGAGCGGCGCCGATGGACAGCACATTGGATTCCGCGCTGGTGGCCTGCATGTGAAAATCGCAGGCGGTGTGGACGGGCTGGCGGCCCAGCGGCGCGATGCGCACACCCATGCTGGTCGGGGCGACAAGATCGTATTGCGTCATTTGCGTTCTCCTCCGTCGTTTGTCATCGCGGTGGTCAGACGGCGCTGTCCGATTCGGGCAGCTCAAAATCGATCTGGCCCAGCGCAACATTGACCCTTGCACACATCACGGTCATCGGATCCCCCAACCGAATTTGCTGCCGATGAGGGCCCATCAATGCGTGGTGTGGCTCGTCCAGGTTCCAGTCTCCTTCAAGCAACCGGATGGGCAGCAGCCCCTCGACGGTGTTGTCCAGCGTCACATAGAGTCCCCAACTCGTCACGCCGGTGACCACGCCATCAAAGACCTCGCCCACATGACCCAGCATGTAGTGGGCTTTGAGCAGGTCATCCGCGTCGCGCTCGGCGAGGGTAGCGCGCTGCTCAGTCGCGCTGCAGTGCTTGGCCAGATCGGGCATTTTGGCCTCATCCTTTGGATGGACCGTGCCGGACAGCAGCGCCTTCAGCATGCGGTGCACCGTCAGATCCGGATAGCGCCGGATGGGCGAGGTGAAGTGGCAGTAATCCCTGGCGGCCAGCCCAAAGTGGCCGTCCGGCGTGGCCGCGTATTCGGCGCGGCGCAGTGAGCGCAGCATCACCTGCTGGATCAGCGCCGCGTCCGGACGATTCGCGGCCAGATCCAGCACCTTCTGATACCGGTTCGGTGCGGGATTCTTGCCCAGCCGCGCGTTGACGCCCAGTCCGCTGAGGAAGGCGGACAGTGCGGTCACGCGGTCGGCATCGGGTTTGGCGTGAACCCGATACAGGAACGGCAACTCCGTATTTTTGGCCAGCGCCGCCACGGTTTCGTTTGCGGCCAGCATAAAGTCCTCGATCATGCGCTCGGATTCGCCGCGATCCCGGGCCCGCACGTCAAGTGGGCGGCCATGGGCGTCCAGCGTAAACGCGGGTTCGGGCATGTCAAAGTCAATGCTGCCGCGCGCTTTTCTGCGGGCGCGGAGCGCGCTTGCGCAGTCGGTCATCTGGCGCAGTATGTCATGCAGCGGCTCGGGCACGTTCGAGGCTTCGCCGCCAAGCATCAGATTGACCTGATCGTACGTCAGCCGGGCGCTGGAGTGAATGACGGATGGCGACAGCTCATGGTCGTGCACGACGCCGTCTTTGATGGTCATGAACAAGCTCATCGCCAGCCGGTCCACATCGGGCATCAGCGAACACATGCGGTTGGACAGCGCCTCCGGCAGCATCGGAAGCGTCAGCCCGGGCAGGTACACGGACGTGCCGCGCTCCAGCGCCGCCTTGTCGATGGGCGTGCCGCGCCTCACATAATGGGAAACGTCCGCGATGTGAACGCCCAGCCGGTAGCCGCCGTCGATGCATTCCAGCGATACAGCGTCGTCGAAGTCCTGGGCATCCGCGCCGTCAATGGTGAAGCAGGTGAGTGAGCGCAAATCCGTACGTCCCTGGGTGTCCTCGCCGGAGACGGATTGGGGGATGGCGCCGGCTTGCGCCAGCGCCTCGGGCGGAAAGGTATCGGGCAGCGCGCGGTCACAGGCGATGCCTCGAAGTTGGGCGCGGATGTCGTCTGCGCGGCCCAGTGGGCGCTCGACGCTGACGCGGATCGGTTTGTTCCCCTCTGGATAGCGCGCGATGCGCATTTGCACTAGATCGCCTTCGGTCGCGCCTAAAAGCGGCCCTGTGAGTTCGATTTCGTAGATGGCGAGCCGCCGGTCTACAGGCGCGGCGGTCTTTCCAGGCGCGAGTTCGGCCACGAAATGCGCACGGGCGCGGCGCACGATGGTGTGCAGTTCGCAGCGCCCCAGACCCTCGCCGCGTTGTGGTGCGGGCGAAACCAACAGGATGTCGTCCAGCATGGGCCGCAGCGGACTGCCGTCCAAAATGATCATGTCCACACCGCCGCCGATGGGTCTGGCCGCGACCGCGTGGCTGCGCAGCACGACCGCGCGGGCGGCGACCAAGCCCTGGGACGCGGGGGAGGCGAAGCGGCCCTTCTTTGTGCGGATGAGCTGGCCGGATTCGACCAAGGTATGGATGGCGGATTCGACCTGTGCGAGGGGAAGCCGAAGCGCGTCCGCGAGCTCGTAAGGCTCGAGGGCGACGGGATGGCTGGCAAAGTAGTCGAGGATATCAGTGGTCATAAGCGGATCCTCCATTGGTTGTGGGGTATGCGCCGTTGCGTAAGCGATGATCAATTGGGGATGGCTGTGGAAGCCCCCTCCGGCACTGACGGGGCAGCTTCTTGATCATCAACTGTCCAAGGCAGGGTGTTGGCACTTACAGTATACCCCATCTCGCAGCTTACAACAAGGCGGCCCACTGTGGACCGCCCTGCCTTTGGTTTGTTATGCGCCCAGCCACTTCACCATGACCTCGACCAGTTTCTCCATGTCCACGGGTTTTGTGAGGTGTGCGTTCATGCCGCACCTGAGGGCCTTTTCGATGTCCTCCTTGAACGCGTTGGCGGTTTGGGCAACGATGGGGATGGACTTGGCATCTGGCCGATCGAGTGCGCGGATGGCCCGGGTCGCTTCATAACCGTCCATGCGGGGCATCTGGATGTCCATGAAAATGACATCATAGTGGCCCGGTGCGCTGGCATTGAACAGCTTCACGGCCTCTTCGCCGTCGCATGCCTCGTCGATCTGCATTCCGGTCTCTTCCAGCAGGGTCATCACGATCATGCGGTTGATCTCCACATCGTCTACCAGCAGCGCGCGCTTGTTCTTGAACCGACCGGCAATGTCGGTGATTGGCTCCTGGGGGTCCGCGCTAACATGCTGCGCTTCAGTCAGCCAGATGGCAAACTTGAATTCGCTGCCGTTGCCCAGTGTCGAAATCAGCTCGATGTCGCCGCCGAAGAGCTGTACGATTCGCCTGCTGATGGACAGGCCCAGACCCGTGCCGCCATACTGGCGCGTGATCTTGCCATCCGCTTGCTCAAAGGGTTGGAAGATCGTGCCCTGCCTCTCCTCGCTGACGCCGATGCCGTTGTCCTTGACGCTGAACTCCACCAATGCCTTGCCGCCTGCTCTGCAGAGTCGCTGCACGCGGAACCGGATCGTGCCGCGCTCCGGCGTGAACTTGACCGCGTTGCCGAGCAGGTTGATCAGCACCTGGCGCAGCCGCAGCGAATCGCCAATGAAGGTGGACGGATCGAACGATTCAAAGTGTGTGTCAAAGAAGAGGTGCTTTTCTTCACAGCGCGGGGCGATGATGCCCGACACGGTGCGCAACAGTTTTGGCAGTTCCATCACATCGTCCGCCAGCTCAATTTTGCCAGCTTCGATCTTGGAGATGTCCAGGATGTCATTGAGCAGACCCAGCAGATGTTGGGACGAGGTCTCAATCTGGCGCACGTGCTCCTTGATTTCTGCGGCCTCCGGCTTTTCGTCACAGACATCGCTCAGTTTCTTGATGACGATGTTGGTCAGGCCAATGATGGCGTTCATGGGGGTTCTGATCTCGTGGCTCATGCGGGCCAGGAATTCGCCCTTGTGCTGATTGGCGTTGTTCGCGTCCTCCACTGCCTGCTGTAGGTCCAGTTGGGTGGACCGAAGCTCGCTCTCGATGTTCACGCGGGCATTGACATTGCGGGCAAATCCCAACAGCCCCATCAGATGTCCTGATCCATCGGTGATGGGTGTGCGGACGGAGTCCAATATCTCTTCGTGGCCGTCTGAAAATGTGATCCGCTCTTCACTGTACAGCGGCATCATGCTGCACAGCGCGTCCTCATCCAATTTGTTAAAGTTGTCCGCGATGCGGCTTGGCAGCACCTCGGAGGCGGTTTTTTCGAGCAAATCGGTCTCTGGTTTGCCCGCGATGGCGCAGAACCGAGGATTGACGGCCATATAGCGCCCCGCGGTGTCGGTATACCAGATCAGGTCGGGCGAAGCCGAGAAAATCTGGTCGAGCAGCGTTCGCTGTTCCTCAATCTTCAGCCGTTCGCGCTCCATCTCAGTCACGTCGTGGGTCACGATGATGTAGCCCACCTTCTGGCCTTCCTTGTTGTAGAAGTAGCTCGCTTCGCCCTTGATGTAGCGCTTTGA
>JAVBTW010000067.1:0-6728 GCA_031555975.1 Eubacteriales bacterium | reverse complement strand
CGATCGTGGCGATGATGGGCATCGAAAGCGGCATATAGATCTGCGCATACACACGGAAATGTCCCGCGCCATCGATCAGCGCTGACTCCTTCAGACCCAGCGGCACCGAGTTCTGAAAGTAGGTTCGGATGATGAGCATATTATAGAAACTGTACAGCGCCGGAAAAATGTACACCCAGAAGGTGTTCGTGATGCCGAGCGACCGATAGACGATGTAGGTGGGGATCAGCCCGGCGCCAAAGATTGACGAGAAGAACGTGAAGAACAGCAGGAATCGCCTGCCCGGCAGTTCCTTGTACGACAGCGCAAACGCTGCGAGCGTAGACAGGAACACCGAACTCAGCGTGCCCACCAGTGTGCGGCTCACGGAGATCAATGCGGCCTGGGTGACACCGGTGTTGGCGAACGCGCGCCGGTAGTTGTCCAGTGTGAACGCCCTGGGGAAGAAGTAGATGCCGCCGCGCATGGTGTCCGTGCCCTCATTGAACGACAGCGCAAGGCAGTAGATGAACGGATACAGGAACAAAAAGCCCAGCACCATCAACAGCACCAGATTAAACAGGTCAAACACCCGTTCCCCGCGGCTCTTGCCAATGACCATATCAAGCACTCCTTTTCATGAATGATCGCTTACCACAGGGACAGGTCCGATGTCTTTTGGGCGATCTTGTTGACCATCAGCAGCAGCACCAGCGAGATGAAGCTCTGGAAGAAACCGATGGCCGTCGAGTAGGAGATGTTCCCCTTCAACATGCCCTGCTTGAACACCAAGGTGTCCAGCGTCTCAGAGACCATCATGTTGCCGGGACTCTGCATCAGGTAGATCTGGTCAAAGCCCGAGCGCAGGATGCCGGAAAAGCTCAGGATGAACAACATCCCCGCCGTGGGGATGAGCGAAGGCAGCGTGACATAGAGAATCTGCTTGAACCGCGACGCGCCGTCGATACCTGCGGCCTCGTAGATTTCCGGGTTGATGCTGCTCAGCGAGGCCAGGTAGATGATCGACGACCAGCCCACATTCTTGTACAGATCGGTGATGAACACCAGCGGCAGGAACATGTTGCGCTCGCCCATGAAGTTGATCGCCTTGTCTGTGATGCCCAAACCCATCAGCAGGTTGTTCAGCACACCGCCATTGGTGCTGAGCAGCATGATGAACATCTGGATGGTGATAACCCAGGAGATAAAATACGGCAGGTAGCTGAAGCTCTGCACGATGCGCTTGACACCCGGTCGTACCAGTTCATTCAGCAGCAGCGCGAAGATGATGGGAAAGGGAAACTCCAGCACAATCTTGATCATCGCGATGACGATGGTGTTTCTGGTGACGTTGAACGCGTCATAATAGCCAAAAAATTGTTTGAAATACTTCAGACCCACCCAATCGCTGCCCAAGATGCCCTTGCGAAAACTGTAGTCCTTGAACGCCAGCAGGTTGCCCGCCATCGGCATGTAGGCAAACAAGACAAACCACACCACCATCGGCAACAGAAACAGGTACAATACGCGGTACTTCCAAATCTGCCTGGCGAGTGCTGTGCCCCTCCCGATCCGCTTTCCGGGCGTGATTGTGCTCACAGTGTTCATCGATAACAGCCTCCAATCACATATTCATAACCTTTTCTTGTCATATATATAATGTTTACAATACACGGATTATACATCCAAATCAAGAAATCGTCAATATGTTCCATATAAATATTTTGATTTAGCAGCAAATAGACCAGTGTACACCCACTCGTGGCCTCGCTCCGCCCCATGCCCGGCGGCAAGCAAAAAGCTGCGGCGGGAATTGCCCCCACCGCAGCTCAGACCCTCAACATCCCCTCCGCCTACTTGCCCCCGCGCCGCCTGTAATACATCAGCAGTCCGATCAGCGCCAGAGCGCCCACGCCCATCACAGCGCCCAACGCCCACATGGGCAGGGCGGGATCGGATGTTTGGGGTACGCCGTCGTCGTCGGTATACGCCTCCTCATCGTCCAGGAATTTGTCCTCCGGCTCGGTCACGGTCACGGTGCATTCGTCAAAGACCAGCGCATCGTCCCTGCTCGCTGCGGTGATCACGGTCTCGCCGGGCGTCCGCGCGGTCACTTCGCCGTCGGCGTTCACCGTGGCGACCTCTTCATCGTCGCTGAAAAACCACACGTCCTTTGCGCTCGCACCCTCCGGTTCGACGCTAAAGCGGAGCTTCGCGCGCTCGCCCACGTCCAATATCAGCTCATGGCGGCCAAAGCGGATGTCGGTCAGGCCCACGGGCTGTATGGACACCTGAACGCTCTTTTCGTCCATGACGCCGGTGTTGCGCCAACCGCGCTCGGTGAAGCTCTGTTCCGCGAACCGGACGGTGATGGTCCTGTCCCCCGGCCTATCCAGCCGCACCTGCGCCTGGTAAGTTGGCTCGCCAAAGCCGCCATCCCGGCTGCCGCTGTGCCAAGATTCGGGCACATAGCGCGTGTCACCCTGATACATACCCCGCTCATCCTGGCGGTCACCCGAAGCCTCGAGGGTAAACGCGCGATTGACGTACAGCGACCCATCCGGAACCACAATCGCGTTCAGGTCGGGGTCCGCCTCATTAGGCGCAAACACCGTCACGTCCGCAGTCGGCTCTGGCGGCGCGCTATCCGTGACGGCGGGTTCGATGTCCACTGGTGCGATGTCTTCCGTCGGCATTTCTGGCTGGGCTTGCGCGGGCTCCTCTACGTCCATGGGCGCCGTCTCCTGCACATCAACAGGCTCCCCGACCGTCTCATCAGCAGGCGCATCGGCCGCCTGATCGTCCGTCGCTTCTTCCGGCTGTTGCCCGCTGAGCGGCTCTTCCGGCTCCTGTTCGTCTGTAGGCTCCCATTCCGTTTCGCCTGCCGGCTCCGATTCCGGCTCTCCGAAACGCGCTTCGTCCGCCTCCTGACCCTGCTCCGTCCCGCTGAGCGTTAGCAGGAACGTTGGCGGCTCCGCGCCGGGGTCAAGCTGATATGCCTGCGCGTCAAAGCTGGGCGTGAGCGCATACGCGCCCGCTTGGTTGAGGTCATATTCGGGCACGCTGCTCCAGGACGCCACCGCCACTTCCCCGTCTGCGCCATCCACCGTGGCATAAAGCGCGTCTGGCAGTCCCAGCACGTCCAGCTCCATGCCCGTCTCCGCCACAATCACTGCCTGCCCGTCGTCCAGCGGCGCAAAGGCAGTGATGTACGCAGGGCCGTCCTCCGCAAACGCGCGCAGCACAGTAGGGGTTGCCGAGGGCGACAGCGCCATCAAGCAGGTCAACACCAGCGCCAATAAAGCGCACCGTCGATTCGTCATTTTCATTGTCCATCCCTCCGATTGTTTCTGGTCGGCGTCCTATTGGACGCGCGTGAGTGTTCCCATCACGACATAGCGGGCGTCGTCGTACTCGTAACTGCAGGTTGACAGCGTGACGGTCTGTGTCGCTGCGTCCGGCTGCACCGTGGTCTCAAACGTGCTCTTCTCGCGCATTCGGGCAATCCAGCGGGCATGCTCACCGTCATCAGCAAACGTGCGCTGCCAACTGTCGTCTTTGATGCTGCTGACAAAACCCGCGAACAGCTCGATCACAAACTTGCCCTCCGTTGTCAGCAGGTACGCGCGGGGGTGGCCGTCGTAGTAGCGCTGATCCTTGTACCGCGTGATCGCCGCAAACATCGTGCCATTCTTCATGTTGTGGCCATAGATCACGGTATTGGCGTCCTGAAAACCCCGGCGGTTGCGCGCGTCGATGAACAGCGTACCGGCATCGTTTTTGCGCTGATTGAACAGCCGCTTCAGATAGTATTCATTGTCGGGTGCGTTGACCACTGGGTAGTTGATCTCGGTATCCGGCACGATCAGCCAGCCGGCAACATCCGGATTCGCGCGGGCCAGCGCCTGAAAATCCACATCAGGCCAGCCGCCCGGCGGCGCCGTCGCGAGATCCGTACCGCCGGGGATCGCCTCCCCACTAGGACCCGCTGTCCGCTGCCCGCCAAAGCCCCGGGCCAGCTCGCCATAGGCATCCTCACCAGTCTTGTACTCGAGCATCTGCATTGTCATCAGGTATCCCGGTACGGCGATGGCGCAGATGCACAGCCCCATCAACAGTCCACCCCAAAAACCCGGCCCGCGCCTGCGCCTTACAGGCTTCTTGTTCGATTGCCGCATGTTTCCTCCTTTGGGAAAAACCTCATCCACCCCCATTAGACGGAAGAGACGGCGATTTGTCCGCTGGAAAAAGATGGCTTTTTTGTGAGGACGC
This sequence comes from Eubacteriales bacterium, assembly GCA_031555975.1. GTDB lineage: Bacteria > Bacillota > Clostridia > Christensenellales > Aristaeellaceae > JAJDGF01. Next base: position 2,477 of record JAVBTW010000067.1, on the reverse strand, counting down.
GAACCGCGCAGAGCGCAACCCGGGCCGCAAATGAACGCCTGCTCCATCCCCCGCCGTGTCATCCTGAGCGCCAGCGAAAGCCCCACCCCGCAGGCGACATCCCGCCACGCGCAAGGACGCACACTCATGCTGTGGAGATCATTCGCTGACGCTCAGGATGACATAACAGGGGTCTGTATTGGATAACAAAACAGGGATATGTGCTGTTGACCAACTGCGCCTAAAGCCCTATAATGGAACGGAAAGGGGTGTGGCTGTGATGAAAAAAACATTCGGCAGAATCCTGTACGGCGGCGACTACAATCCCAACCAATGGCCCAAAGAGGTCTGGGCGGAGGACATGCGCATCTTCAGGCAGGCGTCGATCAACAGCGCGACCGTCAATGTGTTCTCCTGGGCGAAAATCCAGCCCGCAGAGGATGTATATGATTTTACGACGCTGGACGAGATCATGGATATGCTGTCGGATGAGGGCTACGACATTGTGCTGGCCACATCCACCGCGGCGCTGCCTGCGTGGATGGTGAAGCGGTATCCGGAAGTATCCAGAACCGACTATGAGGGCCGCAGGCACACATTCGGTCAGCGCCACAATGCCTGCCCAAACAGCCTGGTCTATCAAAAGTACGCCCGCAGGATGGCCGAAATGCTGGCCGAACGCTACAAGGGCCGCGTCGCCGTCTGGCATGTGAACAACGAGTACGGCGGTGAGTGTTACTGCGAGAACTGTGCAAAGGCGTTCCGAACTTGGCTGAGACAGAAATACCGCACCCTTGAAGCATTGAACAAGGCCTGGAATCTGGAATTCTGGGGCCACACCATCTATGATTGGGACGAGATCGTGCCGCCCAACGCGCTCAGTGAGGGCATCGGTCCTCTCAAGACCGCCTTCGCGGGCATCTCCATCGACTATCGCCGGTTCAACTCGGACGGCATGCTGGATAATTTTAAGATGGAGCGCGACGCCATTCGCCGCTTTGATCCCGAAGCGCCCATCACCACGAATATGATGGGCACGTACAACGGCCTGGACTATTTCAAATGGGCCAAGGAAATGGACATCGTGTCCTGGGACAACTATCCCAGGTACGACACACCATGGAGCCAGGTCGCCATGTGCCACGACCTGATGCGTGGCCTGAAAAGCGCGCCGTTCATGTTGATGGAGCAGACGCCCAGCCAGCAGAACTGGGCGCCATATAACTCGCTCAAGCGTCCCGGCCAGATGCGCGCACAGAGCTATCAGACCGTCGCCCACGGCGCGGACACCATCCAGTTTTTCCAGCTGCGCCGGTCTCAGGGCGCCTGCGAAAAATTCCACGGCGCGGTGATTGAGCACGTGGGCACAGAGCATACCCGCGTGTTCCGCGAAGTGGCACAGCTGGGCCATGAACTGAGCGCGCTGGGCGATTCGCTGATCGGCTCCGGCAATCCTGCAAAGGTGGGCATCGTGTTTGACTGGGACAATTACTGGGCGCTGGAATACACCTCAGGTCCCCACAGAGACCTCAGGTATGTGGAACAGATCCACGCCTACTATGCCTACTTCTACAACCGCAACATCCCCGTAAACATGATCCCCACCGACGCGGATTTCAGCCAATACAGCGCAGTGATCGCGCCGGTGCTATACATGGTCAAGGAGGGTGTCGCGGAGGCGCTGGAGTCGTATGTCCAAGGTGGCGGCACACTGGTCACCGGATTCATGAGCGGCATTGTGGATCAATCGGACAATGTGCACTTGGGCGGTTATCCCGGTCCGCTGAGAAAGCTGGCGGGCATCTGGGCCGAGGAGATCGACGCGCTCGCACCCGGTCAAACAAACACCATTTCCTTCAAGGACGGCGGCGAGCACAGCTGCCGCATGCTGTGCGATCTGCTGCACCTCGAAGGCGCGGAAGCCCTGGCAAACTACAGCAGCGATTTCTACGCGGACATGCCGGCAGTCACGAAAAACCGGTTCGGTTCGGGCCGCGTGTACTACATCGGTACGGTGATGGACGACGCAGCGATGGAAAAGGTGCTGGACCAGGTGACAAGCGAAGCAAAGGTCGAGTCGCTCGTCCAGGAGCACACCTGTCTGGAGGTGGCCTGCCGCGAATCGGAGGCCGGTAAGTTCTTTTTCCTCATGAATTTCAAGAAAGAACCCCTGCCGCTTCCCGCCTGCTTTGTCGGCCAAAAGGATGTGCTGACAGGCGAGGTGCTGGCCAAAGACACCCTGCTGCATCAGTATGACGTGCGGATCGTTTTTTCGCAGAACGGATAACGAGAAACCCAAACAATGGGCACTGGATACCGGCGCGAGGGCATGCAGCGATGGGATACCGCGCCCTGGGCTTTGGACCTGATCACGGCAACACCATCTGCATAAATGAAGAGGAATCCGGGCGTGGCGCGAACCCCCCCCGGGCCAGCCGAGCCACTGCCTCTCCCGCGGGAGAGGCGGTGGCTCGTCTGGCCCGGAGGCGCACTCTTTG